>JAJNBR010000013.1 GCA_021156265.1 Flavipsychrobacter sp. | reverse complement strand
ACTGTTGTACCCAGAACTTGTAAGGAGTACCGTTTACTTTCACGAGGTAAACAGAGTCTCCGATGAGGTCGTGGTTTGGCGGGCCTTGATATTTACCCCAGCCAAAGTCGAACAGGTCGGTCAGATCGCGGTTCTGGGTGAAGGCACCTTCGCCCCAGCTTGTGTCTATATTCATCAGCTGCATCTTCCTGCTGGTTTTACCAACAGTATCAGATGCAGAAACAGCCGCGAAAGAAGTAGCGTTTACCGCCATGTGCAACGAATAAACCTCTACCTTTTTTTTAACGTGGTTGGCCCTGATAGATGCATTGAACATCGGATCGCCAAACTTGTTGATCTGGAAAGCTAGATCCCAGTTGTTAGCCGGCTGACCTACAGAGTCGCCGCTTGCCAGGTTATAAAATATATCATTTGCGTAGCCGGCGCCCATTTCAACCGAGTCTGTGACCCAGGGTTGCGCGTTGGCTTGCATGCCGGCAGCGATAGCCGAGATAAATAGTAAAGATTTAAATCTCATCGGGGATTATTTAGTTAGCTCAAAGGTACACTTGCAGCCAGAGTCAATCCCTCGAATATCAACTCTTTACAATTTTGTGACATACCTCATTACGAGATCCAGCCTTGGGCATGAAGGTATTTGGCAATCTGTACGGCGTTTGTAGCAGCACCCTTGCGCAGGTTATCAGCTACCACCCAGCAGTTGAGGGTGTTTGGTTGTGAGTAATCGCGGCGGATACGGCCCACAAATACTTCGTCTTTACCGTAAGCATATATAGGCATCGGATAGGCATTGTCCGCAGGATTGTCAATAACAGCTACGCCGGGCATGTTTTGCAGCATCTCGCGAACGTCATTTTCCTTGAAATCGCGCTTCAGTTCGATGTTTACGCTCTCGCTGTGACCGCCCATAACCGGTACACGCACAGTGGTAGCAGTTACTTTGATCTCATCATCGCCCATGATCTTGCAGGTTTCCAGCACCATCTTCATTTCCTCTTTGGTATAACCGTTATCCTGGAATACGTCGATCTGGGGAATAACATTCAAGTCGATGGGATGAGGATAAACACCATGACCTTTACCACCGCTACGCTCATCCAGCAGTTCTGCCACAGCCTTCTGCCCTGTACCGGTTACAGACTGGTAAGTGCTTACTACTACGCGTTTGATACCATAATTATCGTGTAAGGGTTTTAACACCATCACCATTTGTATGGTTGAGCAGTTGGGATTGGCTATGATCAGATCATCTTTGGTCAGTACATCACCGTTCACTTCGGGAACAATAAGCTTTTTCTGCGGATCCATGCGCCAGGCCGATGAGTTGTCAACCACGTAGCAACCAACTTCAGCAAACTTCGGCGCCCACTCGAGCGATACAGTGCCACCTGCAGAGAAAATAGCCAGTGCAGGTTTCATAGTTATAGCAACGTCAGCAGTTACAACAGGATATTCCTTGCCTTTGAATGTAACCTTGAGTCCGGCCGACCTTGACGAGGCTACCGGTATCAACTCGGTTACGGGGAAATTCCTTTCTTCCAGGATCTGTAACATGGTACTTCCGACCAGCCCTGTTGCACCTACTACTGCTACGCGCATTGTATCATTCGATTTTGAAGGGCAAATATAAACCCAATTCTGCAAAGCGTTTGCGCCCGAATTTGTTACAGTTTGTTGTCGAATTTCAACGACATCAAGAATATATCCGCCAGATCAGGACCGTACTACACAAGCCGTTTGTACCCGAATTTGTTACAGAATGTTGTTGTTTTCCTGTCATATCAAAGCTCCCTTGCGCTGACGCAATCTTCGCCGCTGTGTTCATGGTTTAGCTTGCACCAAGTTCCCGCTGACGGAAAAACCTGGTGCATTTTTTAACTTATCCAGTACAAATATACAATATATTGGCAAATATTTTCTCTTTTAGTTGTGCACGGTAGGCGAATTAAATGTTATGTTTTATTGATATGAGACTATCACACAAAGCATTAGAATTAGATAAAAATTAAATATTAAAAATACCGTGAAAACACCTCCCTTATATCGAATTTATTTCTCAAACTTTGTATTCACAAACAGGGAAATTCTTTCACAAGAGGACAAATCACCCCGGCTACACTCGTTGACGAATGCGAGAATCACCATGGAGAAGAGAACACATCTGCAGCCGGTAAATTGAAGATTTAAGACATATAGCTTGTAGTCGATTATGAAATCCGCATTGGAAGAGGTGTGCTCATGCAGCAACCCAGCCAGGCAGGAACGTAATAATTACTAAATACACCACCGTGAACAAAACACTTAACCGCCAAAAGTGTACGGCGTGGTTATCCCATCTCCGGGGACCACCTGTAACGATCGTATCCGACCGGCCTCCCTAGGCTTCGGCCCTACCAACCGATCAAATACCTACTTTTTTATCACTCATAAAACGAAAACGTATGAAAAGAGCGATCTTTCTTTCCCTAGTATTGACATGCCTGTTACAAATCACTTCTTACGGGCAGGAAACCAATACCACCTCCGGCAATTTCACTTTCACACAGAACGGAGCGCCAATCCAGGGCCACTACAGCACTATGCCTGCTGCCCCTGATAATATTGTTTTGCAGCTGAGTCCCTCAGCCGATTTCACGCTGAACGCGCACATTGTAGACCAGGAGGGCAAAGAGCTTATCAAGCTCAAAGCTGAATCTGTTCATCTCAGGTATGCTAACAGCATAGATATTTCTTCTCTTGGTGCAGGTAGCTATTTCATTGAAATAGTAACCGACAACGCTGCGGAGAACCTGAAAATACCTTTCAGCAAATAATGATCTCATCACGCAAAACATTTTTAACCTAAACACAAGACCAAATATGAAAACACAATATCTTGCCCCGCGCAAGCTGATGCTTGCTGCGCTGGTGGTTGCTGCGCCCTTTCAAATCTTCGCACAACTGTCAGTAAGCGCTAACAAAACTGCTGCTCAGCTGGCTGCCGCAATGGTTGGTAGTGGCGTAACAGTCTCAAATGCAACACTGAACTGCCCCGCTGTAGCCAACGGTACTTTCACAGGAGGTACCAATTCGCTGGACATCAGCAGTGGTATCCTGCTCACAAGTGGCAATGCCGCTTCTGTAATGAACACAGCATCTTTTTTCGAAACCCAGGCCAATGGCACCGCTGGCGATGCTAATCTTACGGCATTGAGTGGCAATGCCACCTTTGACGCCTGTGTATTGGAATTTGATTTCGTTCCATTGGGCGACTCTATCAAATTTGATTACCAGTTCGGATCTGAAGAATATCCCAATTACACCTGCACGCAATTCAACGACGTGTTTGGATTCTTCATTTCAGGTCCGGGATATGCCGTTCCTACTAACATCGCCAAGGTACCCGGCACCAATATACCTGTGGCTATTAACAGTGTAAATGGCGGATCTCCCACCGGTGCGGGCGTGCTCAGCAACTGTACGGGTATGGGCCCTGGCTCACCTTTCCCACAGTATTTCATCAATAACATAAACGGCCCCAGCCCTGCATATGATGGACTTACAGTGGTATTTTCAGCAAAAGCTGCCGTTACACCATGCGAAACCTATCACTTTAAACTCGGTGTAGCAGATGCCAGTGATCAGGCGCTTAGTTCAGGTGTATTCATTGAGGAAGGTAGTCTTACCGTATTAGCGCCAACCATTACCGGTTGTCCTTCTGATATTTCTGTTAACACAGGTGCAAATGCTACTACCTGCAGTGCGCAGGTAACCTGGACAGAACCTACTGCCGATAATAGTTGCCTGGATGTTACATCAAGCTCTACACATGAGCCTGGCGACATATTCCCTGTTGGTACTACTACAGTTACCTATTCATTTACCAACATAGGAGGCACCAGCGAGTGCAGCTTCGATGTGACTGTTGTTGATAACACAGTTCCAACCGCAGTTTGCCAGAACTATACCCTGAATCTGGTGAATGGCATGGGTACTGTTACAGCTGCCAATATCAACAACGGCAGCAGCGATAATTGTGAGATTGCGACCTTAAGCGTTAGCCCCGCTGACTTCACTTGCGAAGATGCAGGCGAAAATATCGTTACACTTACCGTAACTGATGTTAATGGCAACGTTTCGACTTGCGACGCAACTGTTACAGTCCAGTACCAGCCTACTTGCGAGATCGTTTCAGTACCTGAAAACAACGTGTACACAGGTGGCAACCCGAACAATATATACCTCGGCTACGGCCCGCAATCAGCTACGCTGGATGCAACTGCTACCGGTGGAAGCGGCTTCACCTATTCATGGTCTCCATCTACCAACCTGAGCTGCAGCAACTGCGAAGATCCTGTATTCAGCCCGACAGCAGGCGGCACCTACACTTTTACACTGACCGCTACGAACAGCAATGGCTGCAGCACAACCTGCGACATCACGTTCTGTGTACTGGACATCAGGGATCCAAATCATCCGAACAAAGTATTTATGTGCCATAATGCAAGCAATCCACAAACCATCTCTATCAGCGTAAATGCAGTGCCAAGTCACTTCGGACCGCATCTTGGCGATCTGTTGGGTAAATGCACAGATATACAGTGTGGAACCGCTGCCAAAGGCTCGTATGCAGAAAACGGTCCTGCTGCAATACCTTCTGTTGCTGAGATCACCGTTTACCCCAACCCTGTAACCGGCATATTCACTATTGAACTGCCTTCAGGTATCGTTGGCAAGGAAGCAGTACTGATGGACATCAGCGGCCGTAAACTGCAAACAAAATCGTTTGCCGGCGCCAGCAAACTGAGCTTTGACATGACCAAAGAAGCCAAAGGCATATATATGATCGAAGTTGTGAACGGAACCGATGTATACCGTTCACGCATTGTAAAAGATTAACCACTATTCTCCCTCATTGCCATGAAGGCGGGCGCCGTAACGCCCGCCTTTTCTTTTTTTATCCCGAACTTTGACGAAGCTATATGAAGAACCTTGCTTCGCTGAATAAGTATTTTATCAAGTATAAATGGAGATTATTGCTTGGATTGGTATTCATCGCTGTCTCCAACGTTTTCGCAGTTCTTGCACCGGTCGTGGTGAGAAACATACTCGACCGTGTAACGCTTAACATCAACAGCTATCACTTATTGGGCAGCTCAAAACTGAAAGCCGGACTTGAGCAGTACATCTTTCAACTGGTTTTACTGAACGGCCTGCTGTTGCTGGGCCTGGCCATTATGCGCGGCATCTTCATGTTCTTTATGCGGCAGACCATCATTGTTATGTCGCGACATATAGAGTACGATCAGAAGAACGAGATATACAATCACTACCACGAGTTACACACGCAGTTTTATAAAACCCATTTTACCGGCGACCTGATGAACCGTATGTCGGAAGATGTGTCTCGCGTGCGAATGTATACAGGGCCATCTTTAATGTATAGCGTCAACCTTATCATACTGTCCGTTATGTGTATCTGGGGTATGTTGCGGGTAAATGCAATGCTTACTTTGTACGTGATCGCCCCGCTGCCCTTGCTGGCGCTGTCCATCTATTTAGTAAACAGGGTAATATTCAGGAAGAGTGAAAAAATACAGGCGCAGCTGTCTGACCTTACAACAACTGCACAGGAATCCTATTCGGGTGTCCGGGTTATAAAATCGTTCGTCCAGGAAAAAAACATACTGGGTTTCTTCAACAAAACATCTGAGGAGTACCGGAAGAGCGCCATCAACCTGTCGCTTACTGAAGCGATCTATTTCCCGACGATGAACCTGTTCATCGGGCTGAGCATGCTGAGTACCGTGTTAATAGGTGGCTACCTCGCTATAAAAGGACAGATAACTGCAGGAAATATCGCGGAGTTCGTGATCTACATCAACCTGCTGATGTTCCCGATATCGAGCATTGGCTGGGTGGCCTCCATGATACAGAGAGCCAGCGCATCACAAAAGCGCATTGACGAATTCCTGCATACAAAACCGTTAATTACTACTCCGGCCAACGCTGTACAACACGTTTTGCAAGGGGCCATCAACTTTAACAGCGTCAGCTTCACTTACCCGCATACAGGTATCCAGGCGTTAAAACATTTTAGCCTGAACATACAGCCCGGGCAAAAGATCGCCATAATAGGTAAAACAGGATCGGGTAAATCGACAATGGCACATATATTACTGCGCATGTACGACACGACATCAGGCGAAGTGGCGTTTGATAGTATCGATATAAAACGATTCGATCTGCAAAATTTGCGCGCTCAAATAGCTTATGCACCGCAGGAAGCATTCTTATTCTCCGATACCGTTTTCAACAACATAAAGTTTGGCAAACCGGACGCGACAGAAGCAGACGTAAAGAAAGCGGCACAAATGGCTGATCTTGAAAAAGACATTGTCATGCTGCAGAAAGGCTACGAAACAGTGATCGGGGAAAGAGGAGTAATGCTGTCGGGCGGCCAAAAGCAGCGCATGGTGCTGGCAAGAGCGTTGTTAAAAAACAGTCCGGTATTACTAATGGATGAATCTTTGTCTGCAGTAGATACCCAAACGGAAAAAGCCATTCTTCAAAACCTCAAAGACTACCTGGCCAATAAGACAACCATCGTGATCACACACCGGATATTCACCAGCTGGAAGTTTGACAAGATCATTGTGCTTGACGAAGGACAGATAAAAGAGCAGGGAACGCATGAATCGCTGATGTCATTGAATGGCAGATATGCTGCTCTATACCGGCATCAAACGGAAATGATTCACAGCTAATAATCAAAAAGCCCGGTGATGATCACCGGGCTTTTTGATTATTTAAATTCTATCGGGAGTTTGATCTCATCTTCACCTCGAATAATCGTTACTTCCGTTTTATCACCTTCTTTAAAAGCACCAAGGGCTTCCATGTAGGTTTGCATGCCATTCACTTTGTGGCTTCCGAGCTGGGTAATAATGTCACCGGCTTTGATGCCTGCTTTGATCGCGGGCTTGCCATCAGTTACTCCATCTACTTTTACGCCACCTTCCTGGAAAGAATAGTCGGGCATGATACCGAGCGTTAC
The DNA here is from genome assembly GCA_021156265.1 of Flavipsychrobacter sp. GTDB lineage: Bacteria > Bacteroidota > Bacteroidia > Chitinophagales > Chitinophagaceae > Polluticoccus. The sequence goes on along the minus strand of JAJNBR010000013.1, from coordinate 14,429 downwards.
TTTGAAACGAACTTTTCCAACCGTTGCTTCTTTAGTTGTTTTAAATTTCGGCTTAGGCTGCTTGTCCATCTGCTCTACTATGTTATAAACATAACGTAGTACCTGAGTTTCCCCGTCGTAGTTGAGCTTCTCCGCATCGTCGGACGGTTTGTGATAGTCAGTGTGCAAGCCAGTGAAAACAAATAAAACGGGCACGCCTGCACGGTAGAACGATGTGTGGTCAGAAGGGCCGGCACCTGAGCTGTCCACACTTATCTTAAAGTTTTTCGGCTTTGTAAACTGCGCCCATGCCGGTGAAGTACCAACACCCCCTATTGTCAATGCATGAGTGCTGTCATTTAGCCGGCCCACCATATCCATATTGATCATATAGGCAATCCTGGTGCTATCAAAGCCCATATCGCGCACAATAGCTTTGGAGCCTATCAGCCCTTCTTCTTCGCCGGAGAAACTGATGAAGAGGTAGTTGTAGTTGCGTAGCTTGTTTCTTTTGATCCATTCTGCAAGCTGCATCAGTCCGGCAGTACCGCTGGCGTTATCGTCGGCGCCATTGTGTACCTGCCCGTCCTTTGCGGCGTGCAGGCTGTTGCCATCATGTCCATATCCCAGATGATCATAATGAGCGCCCAACACAACTGTGTGCCAAGCTTTATTGTCAATGAACGCGGTAATATTATGCCCGGTGAGTTCAGAGCGCTTCAATAGCACATTCATCTCGACGGGCAGCTCATTCCTATCTTTGAATTTGGGGGTGTAGGTCTGGTAAGCATTGAAGTTTAAGAAGCCTACGGGTATCTCCAGCGTTTCATACTCGCTTTTAGAATTATAAACAGGAGTATACTTCGAATTGAAATTATCGTAAAACAGCACCCCCGTCGCGCCTTGTTTCTGGGCTTCCCTTGCGCGTTCATAAGCTTTCTTTTCCCATTCAAAATGCGCATCCGCAGCTTCCTCTTTGTCAGCATACATAGATATCATCCAGATATTACCCGATTCGAACACATCGGGTATTACTTCACCATAAGCCTTTTTGTTGGCGCTGAAAGCAAAGGGAAAGGCTTCTTCTGTAATACGCAGCAGGTCGTTGCCCAGTTTTATCTGGGTGGCGTCTTCTATTTTTCTGCCGTCAATATAGGGGAACTCGTGCTGGTATTTACCTTTGTAACCGGAAAGACCGAGTTCTTTATACCTTTTTTCAATATATGCTGCGGCTTTGCGCTCGCCTTCAGAACCTACACGTCTGCCCTCGAGTTCATCGGAAGCGAGGTAGGTAATATCCTCCTTCAGCTGCCTGGCCACTCTCTTGTCAGCCCGCGTTTGCGCATTAGTTTCATTGTGAACAAGAAGGCCGGCCAATGCCAGCACGATATAAGCTTTACGCATGTATATATATTGGAGGGGTAAAATTACTGCGCAAATCCCCATACAACAAAAAAACCCGTTCCGAAGAAGCGGAACGGGCCTGATCGATCTATCTGTATTTAATCTGCGGCTTGTTCAATGCTGCCATCAGCCATCACCAGCATTTGGCTCTCCCCCTCGGGCTGGGCCTCACTCCCGCTGGTAGGCATTACGATCTCGATGTTCGTAATATCCTTAAGTTGTGGCAGGTCTCCTGAATTATTAATACCTAAATAATCCATGAAGTTTTTGGATGTAGCGTAGGTAAGTGGCTTGCCTACCATTTCTTCATTACGTCCGGTAATAACGATCAATTCCTTTTCCAGGAGCTTCTGTATAGAATAGTCGGCGCTTACGCCACGAATGAATTCGATTTCTGATTTGGTGATCGGTTGTTTGTACGCAATGATCGCGAGTGTTTCCATAGCAGCGGCAGACAGCTTTTTGATATGCTTATCGCCATTCAGTTGCAGCACTGTACGGTGGTATTCCTTCTTAGTAAGGAACTGGTAACCGCCACCTGCTTCCCTCAATTGAAAAGGATAATAAGGTGCATCGTATTTTTCACGTACAGCTTCAAGACATGTAGCTACACGGCTTTCTTCTACAGGAAGTTCAAAAGCAGCTGAAAGCATCTCAACCATTTCTACCATGGTTAATGGACGTTCGCTGGCGAATATCAGCGCTTCAACATGAGGCATTAATTGTTCGATATCCATAACATTCGTCGTTTTTCAGGTACACATCGAAAGTAGTACAGCCCGGTTACTTTAAACTGAAAAGTAATACACAGGTGTGGGTAAAATGAGGGGTGGTGCGAAAAGCCAATTCCAGCAAACATTTACCGGTGCAAAGATACGATAAAAGTCGCTACTTATTGCTCATAAAATATTTTAACAATATTATCGTATCTCTTCTTTACAGCCCTTGATTTTTGGATCGGAAATGACGCTATCTATATTATGCAGGGCATCCGACATTTTGGGGTACCTAGCCATAGTACGCTCCAGCACGCAATCACAATATACACGGGCTTTGTCCTGGCTGGGCGCCCAGGTTAGTGCGTCCTCCATGCAGCTCTGGTGGAACATGTCCTTCGACTCACTGTCCCAGGTGTTGTCGCAGGATGAGGTAAAAACCAACAACATAGCAAGAGCTAAGGGATAAAGCTTCATAAAGCGAATTTTACAATGGATAAAAACTCTAACTTGGATCCAATTTGTAATATAGAGTAAATAAGCGGTCGAAGCAATGTTCAGGATAACAATTCTATACGGTGCGATAAGGGAAGGGCGCCTCAGCATACGCGCCGGCAAGGCTATTAAGAATGCGCTGGAGGCATCGGGAAAGGCTGAGATCACCTTTATTGATATCAAGGACTATAACCTACCGGTTATGGAAGCGCGGCTAAAAGACATGCAAGTTCCCCCGGCCGGTCTGTTAGACATCAGTCAGAAGCTGCATAATGCAGATGGGATCGTGTTCGTAACCCCGGAGTATAACAATAGCTACAGCGGCGCACTTAAAAACACGGTGGATTATTTTACCAAGGAGTGGGCTAAAAAGCCAATTGGCATTGTTTGCGGGTCTGACGGTAAGCAGGGCGGTCTCAACGCTTCTAACCTGTTGCAGCTGCTGGTCCTGGCTATAGGCGCTTTCCCTATGCCCTATAAATTGCTGGTACCTGAGCTGCCCTTGTCGCTGGATGAGGAAGGCAACCCGCAAAATGAGATCATTGGCAAGAATATCAAACGATTTGTGAGTGAGTATCTGTGGTTTGTAGAGGCCATATCCACTCAAAACAAGAAATCCTGGTAACTGTTGCGGTATTTCGACAGCCATTCCCGTAAATTTGCAGCCGCATGAATTTGCAGGTGCTGCTGGGTTTATATCAGAATGATATCCGCTTAAAACAAATAGCGGCCGGCATCTCATTGCCCGACCCCAAGGTTCGGGTATATCTTGAAAACCTGCGCGGATCCTCAATCAATTTTGTTGCAGCTACCACCTGGCAGCTTGCCGATGCTAACCACGTCTTCATTCTCAACGACAAAGAAGAAGCTGCTTATTTCCACAACGACCTTGAACAACTTACCGGCGCACTGGATATCTGCTTTTTCCCCGACTCTTTTAAACGTCCCGGAAACTTCAATGATCTGAATAGTAGCCACGTGATGTTGCGTACAGAAGCGCTAACCAAATTCAACGGCAATGTGCGCAAGAAAGTGTTGGTTACTTACCCTGAGGCATTGTTTGAGAAAGTAATCAATCCGACCGCACTTTCCGGCAACATGATCGGCATCAAGGTGAGTGAAACACTGCAGGTGGAGGCGCTGCTGGAGAAATTTGTAAGCCTCGGCTTTAAACGCGAAGATTTTGTCTACGAGCCGGGGCAGTTTGCTATGCGCGGCGGTATCCTGGACATTTATTCGTTTGGTAACGAACATCCCTATCGCATAGAACTATTCGGAGATGAAGTGGACAGCATCAGGATATTCAACCCTGAAACGCAGTTGTCCGAAAGAAAGCTGCTGCAGGTATCTATTCTGCCGAACATCCAAACGAATTTTGATACACAGGAGAAGATATCCCTGCTCGATTATCTACCTGAAAACACTGTCATCTGGGCCAAGGATCTCGATTTTACCATCGGGAAAATCGGCAAGATGGAAATGGACCTTCCCGATAAGGTGAAGATAGGACAAGTGGCTATAGATCACGAGGAAGAATGGCTGAAAGAATTTACCAAAGATGATTTCGAGACGGGCGAAGGCTGGAAAGAGCAGGTAAAGAAACGGCATCTCATCGAATGGTACAATCACTCGCTGGAGAAGATAACCGGCAACGAACCAACAGCTGTGCTGCAATTTGCTACGGATGAACAACCGGTGTTCAACCGTCAGTTCAACATGCTGATAGAGGACTTAAAGAAGCGCAGTGCCGATCAGTATGTGCCCTACATATTTGCGGAGAATCCAAAACAGCTGGAGCGTCTGCGCAGCGTATTTGAAGACCTCGACGCACAGTTGAACTTCGTACCTATCCCATCTTCTATAAGCAAAGGTTTTATAGACCATGAAAAGAAGGTGTTGTGTTATACCGATCACCAGATATTCCAGCGTTATCACAAATACAAAGTAAAACAGGCTTATACTAAGGGTAAGGCCATCACGATACGCGCGCTGAAAGAATTACAGCCCGGAGATTATGTGACGCATATCGACCATGGTGTGGGTTTATATAGCGGGCTACAGAAGATCGAAGTAAATGGCGCAATGCAGGAAGCTGTGCGTATCATTTACCGGGACAATGATGTGCTATATGTGAACATCAACTCGCTGCACAAGATCAGCAAGTATACCGGCAAGGAAGGCACTAAACCCAAAGTGAACAAACTGGGTAGCGATGCCTGGGAGAAGCTGAAGAACAAGACTAAGAAGCAGGTAAAAGACATCGCAACCGACCTGATAAAGCTGTACGCAAAGCGAAAAGCATCACAAGGCTTTGCACACGCACCGGATAGCTACTTGCAAACAGAACTGGAAGCATCATTCTTTTACGAAGACACGCCTGACCAAAGTAAAGCCACAGCTGATGTAAAGCGAGACATGGAATCTCCGTCACCTATGGACAGGCTGGTATGCGGTGATGTAGGCTTTGGCAAGACCGAGGTAGCTATACGCTCAGCGTTCAAAACTGTTGGCGACAGTAAGCAAGCTGCTATACTGGTGCCTACTACCATCCTTGCTTTCCAGCACTATCAAACCTTCAAAGAGCGTTTGAAAGATTTTCCGTGTACGGTTGACTATGTAAACCGTTTCAAGTCGACAAAGGAGAAAAAAGAAACATTGAAGAGGGTGGAAGAAGGTAAAGTCGATATAATTATCGGCACCCACGCCCTGCTCAGCAAAGATGTAAAATTCAAAGACCTGGGCCTGCTGATAATAGATGAAGAGCAGAAATTTGGTGTATCTGCCAAAGAAAAGCTGAGAGAGCTGCGGGCGAATGTAGATACGCTAACCTTGACAGCGACACCAATACCCCGCACGCTGCAATTTTCGCTCATGAACGCGCGTGACCTGAGCATTATGAATACGCCACCACCCAACAGGCAACCCGTTCACACTGAAGTCATGACGTTTGACGAATATGCTATTCGCGATGCGCTCTATTACGAAACTGAGCGTGGCGGCCAGGTTTATTTCGTACACAACCGCGTGCAGAGCCTGCCGGAAATGGTAACATTGTTACGCAACCTGTGCCCCGACCTCGAAATAGGCATGGCACATGGACAAATGGAAGGGCATAAGCTGGAAGAAGCTCTGTTCAATTTCATCGAGCGCCAGTATGATGTTTTGTGTTGTACCAACATCGTTGAAAGCGGGGTGGATATACCTAACGCCAATACCATTATCATCAATAACGCTCACCAGTTTGGCCTGAGTGATCTGCACCAATTGCGCGGGCGAGTAGGTCGCAGTAACAAGAAAGCGTTCTGTTACCTGATGGCGCCATCTATGAGCACACTTCCAAACGACAGCCGTAAAAGGCTCCAGACATTGGAGCAGTTCAACGAGCTGGGCAGTGGTTTCCAGATAGCTATGCGCGATCTGGACATTCGCGGTGCGGGCAACCTGCTTGGCGGTGAACAGAGCGGTTTTATTTCCGAGATAGGTTTCGAGATGTATCATAAGATACTGGACGAAGCGATACGAGAGCTGAAAAACACAGACTTCAAAGATGTATTCTCCGAAGAACTAGCGCGTAAGCAGGATTATGTAAACGACTGCACCATCGATACCGATCTGGAGATACTGATACCGGACAGCTACGTGGAAAGCATTACCGAGCGGCTGTCGCTATACACTCAGCTGGACAATATAGAAAATGAAGAAGAGCTGCAAATGTTTGCAGAAGAGTTCCGTGATCGTTTCGGACCTATTCCGCCACAGGTAGAAGAACTATTCACCACCATTCGTTGCCGCCGCATGGCCTGCGAACTGGGCTTTGAAAAACTGATACTAAAGAACGAGCAGCTGAGATTTTACTTTATCAACAATCCAGATTCGCCTTATTTCGAATCAGCGATCTTTAACCATATCCTTGCATATATACAAAGGCGCACAAACAATGCACGATTGAAGCAGGTTGGTAAAAACTTCCTGTTGATCGTGGACAATGTGAAAAATATGAGCGCAGTTCATGCCTTCCTTGATGGCATAATCCGCGCAAAACCACAACCTGAGCTGTAAGGAAATTTCCAGTCAACTAATTTCAAACGGAACCTTCGGGTTCCGTTTGAAATTTCTTTAAAGTTTTATCAGGTCGTCCGTCTTCCGATCGTAGAACTGGTATTGTGTAAGCGGCGAGTTGTTATCTACAACGATCTGTACCTTGATCTTAAATTTCCAATACCATTTCCATTGGATAGATTGGAAGAAACCACCTTTGGTCAGGTAGGCAGCCATAATAGGATGAACATGTAATGCCAGCTTACGATGCCCCTGGTTAATCAGGTACTGCAGGTCTTTTTCAATATCGTCGCCAATGAGTATCGACGGGCCGATTTTGCCTGTGCCTTTACATGTAGGACATACTTCGGCGGTTGAGATATTTAGTTCCGGACGCAGGCGCTGACGCGTTATCTGCATCAGACCGAACTTGGAGATCGGAAGTATCGTGTGGCGCGCACGATCGTTGGCCATCAACTCCTCCATCGCTTCCAGTATCTTCTTCTTATTATCCGGCAGTTTCATATCGATAAAGTCGATGATGATGATGCCTCCAAGATCGCGTAAGCGCATTTGCCTGGCTATTTCGCTTGCCGCTTCGAGGTTGGTTGCCATAGCGTTTTGCTCCTGCCCTGAATCCGCACTACGCGTACCGCTGTTCACATCAATGACGTGCAAGGCTTCAGTATGCTCGATTATCAGGTAAGAGCCGCTTGACAGGTTAACCGTTTTACCAAATGAAGATTTCACCTGTTTGGTAACGCCATAGGTATCAAAAACAGGCTGCCCGGCACTATGGTAGGTTACGATCTCTTCCTTTTCGGGAGCGATCCTGGAAATATACTCTTTGGTTTCGCCCAGCAGTTTCTTATCATTCACTACTATACGCTGGAAACTTTCGCTTAGAAGATCGCGAAGAATAGACGTTGTTTTGTCCTGCTCGCTCAAAATGATCTGCGGAGGTTTGGCGCCTTTCAGGTTGGTCTGGATAGTTTGCCACATCTCTGCCAGCTCCAGTATATCGGCATGTAGTTCTGCAGTATTTTTTCCTTCAGCAGCGGTACGAACAATAACACCAAAGTTTTTGGGTTTGATTGCTTCCACTATTCGCTGCAGTCTTTTCCGTTCGTCGGCCGAGTGGATCTTGCGTGAGATGGCAACTACGTCGTTGAATGGAGTAACCACTACAAAGCGACCAGGCAAAGAGATCTCACAACTAAGGCGTGGGCCTTTGGCCGAGATCGGCTCCTTCAGTATCTGCACCAGCACTTCCGGTCGATGGTTGACCACTTCCGTGATCTTCCCTGTCTTCAGTATCTCCTGCTCATTCTGGAATTTACCGAACTCTTTACCCCAAGGTGTATTTCCTTCAAGCGACTGTTTGGTGAACTTCAGAAGGGAACGGAAATAAGGACTCAGGTCTGTATAATGCAGAAACGCATCTTTTTCGTACCCAACATCAACAAATGCTGCGTTCAAACCGGGCATTAGCTTTTTGACCTTGCCCAGGTACAGATCTCCTACAGCAAACTCGTCCTGACCGCGTTCATAATGCAGCTCAACCAGCTTCTTATCCTCAAGCAAGGCTATTTCAACGCCTTCGCCTGAAGAATTGATAATTAATTCTTTATTCATTCTACCGTCTTTAATCGATTCCCCTGCCACTCAGCGTTAGGTAGGAATGTATAACAACAACTTACACCTCCCACCGATGCTATTTTGGTAGCACAGGCAAAAGGCGCAAGGAGTTGCCTTACAATAAAACGAAAGGGGGAAAAGCAGGGCTAATAAGCCTTACTTCTTCTTATGACGGTTCTTTCTCAAACGCTTTTTGCGTTTGTGAGTAGCAATTTTATGTCTTTTTCTTTTCTTACCACAAGGCATAACACGAAAATTTTATAGTTACTTAAATGAATTTATGTACTGATCAATATCTCTGCTGAACTCAGGCTTGTTTACTAATTTCTTTACCCTTTCAAACAGCTCTATTGCTTTCTTCTTGTCCCCTTTACTTTTGTAAGCCTCAGCTAGGAAGTACGTTGCTTCCGTGTTTTCAGGCTCATGCTGCAGCACCGTCTCAAAGCGTTGAATTGCTTTGTCAAACTGCCCTGACTGCATCGACAACCTTCCCAACATCAGGTTGGCAGGTACATTATCGGGCTTTTCGCGAGTGATACCTAACAGCAACTGTACGCCCTGCATCGTCTCACCGGCCCCTTCAATGTAACTTGCCGCCAGTGCCATTTTGGTGGTGTCGTTATCGGGATTCAGCTCTAAAGAACGTTTGAAACACTCAATAGCTTGCTGAGCTTCCCAAGCCTGAACACTAGCCGAACCGGCTTCGTGCATCAGGTCCAAAAATAATTGGCCTGCGAAGTTCAGCTTTTTTTCGGAATTCTCCAACTTAGCGGCTTTAGCATAATAATATGCAGCAACCGGAAGCTGTTTGTGCTCCTGCCAAACCTTCGCCAGGTCTGTAAAAACAGGAGCCATCCGTGCAGAATCACGGATGGCTCTTACTAATTTCTCAACCGAATCAATCTCACCAATGGCATGTGCCGGCAGTTGCAGGCGTGTTGCGGTGTAAATAGAATCGAATGATGCAGTCTTTATAGTATTATGAGGTGCAGAGGTCATTGGTCCATGTTCGGGAGTAACAGGGCCACCTTCCTTCTTGGGAGGCACCGTGTTTATTCCCCAGTACAAAAGGGCTAACAATCCAACTGCAGCCGTAAGCGTGATGTAATGTGCTGATCGCAAAAACTTTAAATTTCCGCAAAGGTAGCGCAAATCAGCTTATGGCCGGCTCATCTATTGCTCTACCAGGTCAGTTTCCTTATGCTCAACCAGTTCGTGCTTAGATTCCTTCACAGCCTGAACAAATTCTTTTGCAGGTTTGAATGCAGGAATAAAGTGCTCAGGAATTTCTACCGCTACATTCTTTTTGATGTTGCGACCGATCTTAGCGGCGCGTTTCTTCAGAATGAAGCTTCCGAAACCACGAACATACACTGGCTCTCCTTCAACTAATGAAGATTTTACTTCTTTAAAGAAGGCTTCCAGAGCAACGAGGATGTCAACTTTGGGAATACCTGTTTTCTCGGCAATACTGCTTACCACATCGGCTTTTCTCATAATGGTGGATTTTAAAAATTAAAAAAATAAATTTCAAATGGTTAACAAAAGAGTCAAACACACATTAGGTTTATCCAAACCTATAACACCAGAAAATTTCTATCGGGATATTGATTTTTATCAAAAAAAACTATACCACGATTTCAAAAGTAGTACAATTATCAGACCTAACTTTTCAACATATACCTCTTAAAGCCTAAAGGTATGTCACTTATCCTCAATGTCGTACACCCCCGACGGCTGAAATAGTATTAAATACATACATAGATATATATATTAAATGTATAATTTTTATGCTTTATGGTTAAAAATAACAAACTGATGAGCTAAAGACAATTATAAATCACAAAATAAAGAATACATAATGGGGCACAAATTACCCAATTTATACACAGTACAATATGAATTTGTAGAAAAACAGATACATATTTATAACTTTTAAAAATGCTTTTTACTCTCTTATTTTGAAGTACTTATAGCAGAGTATTGCCGTAATTTTGCCGCAAATTTTTTTCTAAGTGCAGCAAACTTCCCGACGTAAGGCCGTGGCTTATTGGTTATTGACCGGCGTGTTTATGATTGTTGTGCAAGTACTGTTGGGAGGAATTACCAGGCTAACAGGTTCTGGTTTATCTATCACAGAATGGAAACCCATTATGGGTGCCATGCCGCCTATATCGGAACAGGAATGGACTGTAGCATTTGAGAAATACAAGCAAATAGCTCAATTCAAATACATAAACAGCCATTTCGAGCTCGATGATTTCAAATTCATTTTCTTCTGGGAATGGTTTCACCGCTTGTGGGCCAGGTTGCTGGGGGTAGTGTTTACCATTGGTTTCATCTATTTCCTGGTCAGAAAATATTTCGACAGGGCGATGGTGCTACCGCTGATTATTCTGTTCATTTTAGGCGCTGCACAGGGACTGATAGGGTGGATCATGGTGGCCAGCGGCCTGAATGATACCAACCTCTACGTTAATCATATTAAGCTGGCTATGCACTTCATGGCTGCTTTATTATTATTGTGTTACACATTATGGTTTGCATTGAAGCTGCTGATACCGCAGGAGAAAAAAACGAGCAACAATAGCCTGTATAGCTTCACTTTGATGGTGATAATAATATTATGCTTTCAGCTCATTTACGGCGCATTTATGGCTGGCTTGAAAGCAGCCATGTCAGCCCCTTCCTGGCCGACCATCAATGGCATGTGGGTGCCCGACACGCTCTCGAACCAGAGCTGGATCAACCATCCCCTCAATGTTCATTTTGTACACCGCATACTAGCCTACTTATTGGTGATAATCACGATCGCCTGGTTTGTCCGCGCTGGCAACGTGGCCCGGCAGCAATCATCCTTATTACTCAGCAAGACCCGGTGGTGGCCGCTACTGCTCATAATCGTACAACTGCTGCTAGGCATTTTTACAGTTTTGAGCGCGCCAAAAATTACATTTGGAAAATTTGGCCAGTTTGAAACACTTGCTGAGATACATCAACTGGCTGCCATGTTCTTCTTAATGGCACTACTGGTTAGTCTTTATATTGTCAAACCGGCGCGCCGGTAATTTTTCTGGAACAATTATTGGATTATGTTTAGCATGTACAGCTGCTAAACAAGGCGGTATTTTTCGTAACTTAAAGTATGAGCCGCCGGGAGAAAATATATAAGACAGTCAGGGATGTTTATGGCTTTTTACCAGTTCAGCTACTATTCCTCCATTTCCGTAAATACCAGTTGCTGCTCATATTCTGGGTGGTACTGATAGCCACGATCACGGGACACTTTGCTTCCACCTTCGGTGCTTCGATGCTATTCCTTTCGCCTGAATATCTTGGCGAGATCAATTTCATCAGCATGTTGCTGCTGGGCGGCGCTACGGCCATTTTTATTATGGCCTGGAACATCACAACGTTCATCATAAACAGCCACCGGGTACCTTTTATGGGCGCTACCAGGCATGCCTTCCTGAAGTATTGTATTAATAATTCACTGCTTCCATTGGCCTTCCTGATTTTTTATTCGATAGTCAGCGTGCGGTTCCAATGGTTCAATGAACATGCTGATGTAACTAAAATCTTTCGGTTCCAGCTCGGCTTTTATATTGGCGTAGTCCTGGTATTCATCATGTCATTTGCCTACTTCTTCCGGGTAGACCGCGATCTGTTGAAGGTAGTTCTATCCCGGATAACCAACCCGGCACGCATCAGACAGATCATTCCGTATGATACCCTGGACTTTGATGTCGATATCATTCGCGCCGATACTTATTTATCCGGCCGATTAAAGATTCGTCGTTGTTCAGACCTCGAGTCTTATCATCCACGTTTGCTTAATACCGTATTGCGCAAGCACCACCGCAATGCAACCACAGCTACCATATTCGCCATCATCATCCTGTTGCTTTCCGGCATATTTATGGAAGACCCCAGGCTTAGGATACCGGCTGGCGGAAGCTTCCTGATACTCTTCTCCATCATCATGGGTATTGTGGGTGCTATGAAATACTTCCTTCGCAGCTGGGAAATATTGGGTTGGTTACTTATTGTGTTGTTATTAGGATGGCTAGCTAAGGAACGGATATTCGACCTGCGTAGTATTGCTTATGGCATGGACTATAAAACAGGTGATAAACAACCACAATTCGACTATAACAATCTGAAAACAGTCTTTAATCCTCAGCAATACCAACAAGATAAAAAATTGGAAGAAGCCCGTCTCGACAAATGGTCGGCAAGGGATACCACCACACAACATGAACCGCTCATTGTAGTGACAGTAAGTGGTGGCGGCTCACGGGCAGCTTTCTGGACATTCAGAACACTCCAGTATTTAGATAGCGTATCGAACGGAAAGTTGTATAAAAACACAGTGCTAATAACGGGCGCGTCTGGAGGCATGATAGGAGCTGCCTATTGGCGTGAAATACACAATGCTTTTGCAGAAAAACGGGTCCCCGATCCTTATGACCGGAAATACCAGGATAATATAGGAAAGGATCTATTGAACGCAATAATCTTTTCGTTTGCCAGTGTGGACCTGGTATCGCCGTTCAATAATATTTCGATTGCCGGGTACTCCTATACTAAAGACCGCGGCTTTGCGATGGAGCAGGAGCTTATCCGCAACACGGAAGGTATGCTTGACAAGAAAATAGGGGACTACCGCGAACGTGAAGCCGCAGGCCAGATGCCAGCCCTGATTATCAGCAATACCGTGGTAAACGATGGCCGAAAACTATTGGTATCGGCACAACCTGTTGGCTACCTGACGCAACCGGCTTATGCACTGCAGGATAGTCTTCACCCCCCGGTGGATGCTATCGATTTCGCTACATTTTTCAAAGATCAAAATCCATTTAACCTACGCATAGCTACAGCGTTGCGGATGAACGCGACATTCCCATTCATTTTGCCTGTTGTAAAGCTGCCTTCACAACCAGCCATGGATATTATGGACGCTGGCATGCGCGACAATTTTGGCACCGAGATCGCAACACGCTACCTGTATACCATGCGCGACTGGATACAGAAAAACAAGCGCGAGGTAGTGTTGTTGGAGATACGCGATACACGCGAACATGAAGTTTTCCCGCACACAGGCATGAACTCGCTGGGCAGTATGGTATTCGGACCCCTTTTCGTGATACAGCATAAGTGGGAACCTTTTCAGTCATACACGCAGAGTTATATCAAAGATTTTGCTCCTCACTTTCTTGATGGCAAACTTCGCTATGTGAGTATGCAGTATATACCGAAGCAGCGGGAAGAAGCCGCAGCATTGAATTTTCATCTTACCCGAAAGGAAAAAGCCGACATTTTAAACTCCATTTATAACATCGAAAACCAAAAGGGCACCCAGGCTTTTCTACAATTGCTGAACAACAGGGATGCAATCGTTAATTTTACGCCGGCACAATAATCGTTCATGAAAGTTACCGGCTTCAGTTTCATTCGAAACGCTATAAAGTTTGATTACCCTATTGTTGAATCTATCAGGTCTATCCTTCCGGTGTGCGATGATTTTGTAGTAACTGTCGGTAACTCTGAAGACCGTACGTTGGAACTGATCCGAAGTATTGCCCCCGATAAGATCAGAATAGTGGAAACAAGATGGGATGATTCCCTGCGCACGGGCGGACAAGTACTGGCTCAAGAAACCAACAAAGCTTTTCGGGCCATTGGCGAAGATACTGACTGGTGTTTTTATATACAGGGTGATGAGGTGGTGCACGAAAAATACCATCCGACGATTATCGAGGGGATGGAGAAGTGGAAAAGTCACACAGAAGTGGACGGTCTATTATTCAAGTATCTTCATTTCTATGGCTCTTACGACTATGTGGGCTCTTCCAGCACCTGGTATCCCAACGAGATCAGGATCATCCGCAACGATAAAAGCATTTATTCTTACCGCGATGCTCAAGGTTTTCGCAAGGGTAATAATGAAAAGCTTCGAGTAAAGGCAATTGATGCCTACATGTACCACTACGGATGGGTAAAAGATCCGCGTGCAATGCAGCGCAAGCAGGAACAGTTCAATAAATTATGGCACGAAGACGATTGGGTCGAGAAGAATGTGATAAAAGCAGTTGAATTTGACTACGCTGGAAACATCGATGCATTAAAATTATTCCAAGGCACGCATCCAAAAGTGAT
>JAJNBR010000012.1 GCA_021156265.1 Flavipsychrobacter sp. | reverse complement strand
GGCAAGTTTGCTTCGTGGATGCCTAAGGTGGTAAGCGGCCGCGGCGCCTGCCAGGAAGTGGTGATGCAAACACCCGACCTATCTAAACTGCCAATATTGAAATGCTGGCCCAAAGACGGCGGCAGGTTTTTGACGCTGCCTGCAATACATACAAAAGATCCGAATAACGGCATCCGCAACATAGGCATGTACCGCATGCAGGTGTTTACGCCAGATATGACGGCACTGCACTGGCACAAACACAAGGTGTCGGCCAGGCACTATAATGAATATAAAAAGTTGAACAAGCGCATGCCCGTGGCTGTAGCCCTGGGTGGCGACCCGATATACACCTACGCGGCCACGGCACCTCTGCCCGAGAATGTAGATGAATACATGCTGGCGGGCTTCCTCCGCAAGAAGCGCGTGGAGCTGGTGAAATGTATCACACAACCGGATATAGAAGTACCGGCAGATGCTGATTTCATCATAGAAGGTTATGTAGACGTTAATGAAGAGCTGATCTGGGAAGGACCTTTCGGTGATCACACAGGCTATTACTCATTGCCCGACTGGTACCCGCGTTTCCATATCACTGCTATAACGCACCGCAAGGAGGCTGTATACCCTGCGACCATCGTGGGTATTCCCCCACAAGAGGACGCCTGGCTGGGTAAAGCTACAGAGCGCATTTTCCTGGCGCCGATAAAAATGACCATGGTGCCTGAGATAAAGGATATGAACATGCCGGTGGAAGGCGTATTTCACAACCTCGTCATCACTACTATCAACAAAGAATACGCTGGACAGGGACAGAAGGTCATGAATGCCATGTGGGGAGCGGGCCAGATGATGTTCAACAAGATACTGGTGTTGGCCGATGGTGACGTAAAGATCGACGACTATAAAGCGCTGGCTAAATATGTATTCAACAACCTAAACCCGGCTACGGATGTGTACTTCAGCCAGGGACCTATGGATGTGCTCGACCACAGCTGTTCTAAACTGGGTTTTGGCGGCAAGATGTGCATAGACGGCACAGCCAAATGGGAGGAAGAGATCACCCAACCGTTGGAACCATTTCAACTGGCTGCCGGTTTCTCAAGGTCTGCAGTACAACAGAAATTCCCCGAGATCAAAGGAGTTAACGACAAGCTGGCGGCAGATTGGGAAATACCGGTCCTGTTCGTATCGGTAGAAAAAGACCGGCCCGGACATGTAGAAGAGCTGCACAGGAGTCTCACTGCGCTACCGGAAATACAAGGCATCAAGATGATCCTGTATGTAGAGCATACTGTAAATGCTGATGATATTGCTGACAGCCTCTGGCGTTTCTGCAATAACCTGGACCCGAAACGCGACCATTTTTATGGCGGAGTGCAAAAAAATATTCTTGGACTGGACGGTACCCGTAAATCCAAAAATTTCGATGGCTTTACCCGCCCATGGCCTAATGTGCTGGCCTCGGATGATGAAACCATACGCTCGGTTGACAAAAAATGGAGCAAACTGGGCCTTGGTCAGTTGATAATTTCACCTTCTTTAAAGTATAAGACCCAACTATATGGGGAGGAAGCTGCTGTCTTAGATAATGAATAACCGGGTTTTTATATTTGGAAAATCATTAACTTTAAAAAAAATAACAGATGAAACGCATACTCTTTTTGTGCTTTTTAGCTTTGACCCCCTGCACGGTGACAATAGCACAAACCACCAGCCCTTCCGCCAGCCAGGCCGACCTGAAGGTATTGTTCTCTTCGGGTGTTAATCAATACGATGCCGGCATTCTGCGCAACAACCAGACCCTTGCTAATACCGGTTTTACCAATGCCATGAATGTTATCAGCACCAGCATCAGCCAGCTGCAGCAGCAAATGAATGCGGCTTCATCACAGGTTAATAAAGCTGCCATCCAGGCCAAAATAACCGCGCAAACACAGCTGAAAAATGACTTACTGGCGCTGCAAGGCAATATAATGACCAACGCCATACAGATACAAAACAAATTCGCTTCCTTTAAGACAGCGATGTAATACTGATACTCATCACGATTTTGAACTGGAGGGGCTTTGTACCCTCCTTTTTATTTAACTTCGTCGCGCTGATCTGTTTACTAAAATTTAGTTTGTGAAAGCAATAATTCCCGTTGCCGGTGCAGGAACCAAATTACGTCCGCTGACCTATACCCAACCTAAAGCGTTGATACCCATAGCGGGCAAGACAATCTTAAGCGTTATTGTCGACCAGTTGCTCGATGCAGGCGTTACCGAGTTTGTGTTTGTGATAGGGTACCTGGGAGAGAAGATCCAGAATTACATAGCCAAAACATATCCCAACCTTTCCTGTTCCTTCGTGACACAGAGTGACAGGCGCGGTACCGGCCATGCCATTTCCCTCACAAAGGACCTGATAAACGAGGGAGAAGTGTTCATAGTATTGGGCGATACTATCTGCGACTATAATGTAAAAGAGATCTTGAGCAGTCCGGTATCGCAGATAGGTGTGCGCAAGGTAGATGACCCGCGCGGCTTCGGCGTAGCAGAGATAGATGACGATGACATGGTGACGCGGGTCGTGGAAAAACCGCTGATCCCTAAATCAAATATGGCGATGGTGGGTGTTTACTATATCAAGGAAACCGCCGCGATGTTTGAAGCGCTGGAAAACAATCTTGACAGCCGCGAGTTTGAAGAAGGCGAATACCACCTGACCATAGCGTTGGAACACATGATACAACACGGTATCGAATTCAAAGCCTTCCGGGTGAACAACTGGTTTGATTGTGGAAAGAAAGAAACACTGCTGTCAACCAACGCAATCCTGCTGAAACAAATGGCCGATAAAGGCCAGTCGCTTAGCGCTGAACACAAAACAAGTGTGATCATACCTCCCGTAAGCATTGCCGAGGGTTGTACTATTCACAACTCTATCGTCGGACCGAACGTAACGATTGGTGAGCACTCAAACATTAACGCGTCTATCATCAAAGACACCATCATCGGTTCTTATGCAGAGCTTGAAGAGGTGGTGCTACATTCTTCTATCATAGGCAGCGATGCTTTCGTTCGAGGGTTGAGCCAAAGCCTGAATATCGGTGACAACACTGAAATAGATCTTGGATAATAAAAAAGCCCCGCGACGCGGGGCTTTAATTTTTTAATTCAGTTTAATGCGCGCAGCTTCGCGCTTCATATTCTGCTCCCAGCGCCAGGCAGTATCCATCATATCTTCCAGTGAATATTTAATATCCCAGTCCAGCAGGCAGCGTGCCTTGCTGTTGTTAGCATAAACAGCCACTACATCACCCGGCCTGCGCGGCCCGATCTTATAGTTCAGCTTTTCGCCCGATACTTTCTCGAAGGCATGGATCAGTTCGAGCACTGTAACGCCATTGCCCGAGCCAAGATTGAACACATCGCAGTTTGTTTCGTTATCACCGGCCATAGTGTATTGCAAAGCTTTTGTGTGTGCATTGGCAATGTCCATTACATGTATGTAATCGCGCATACACGAGCCATCGCGTGTAGGGTAATCCGTACCGAATACCTGCATATCACGGCGTTTGCCGATAGCAGTTTGAGTGATCACCGGGACCAGGTTCTCTGGCTTCTCCTGCCACTCCCCTATCAATGCCGTAGGATGAGCGCCAACAGGATTGAAGTATCTTAAAAGACTAACGTTGAAATCGGGATTTACCTTAGCAAAGTCGCGGCAGATAGCCTCACCCATTTGTTTGGTACGTGCGTACGGCGACTCCGGCTCTTTAAGAGGAGCATTTTCATCGACCGGCAATTTTTCTGCATTACCGTATACCGAGCACGAAGAAGAAAAAACGAAGTGGTTGACTTTGTATTCTTTCGCGCATTTAAGCAAATTAACCAGGGAATTGATGTTGTTATCGAAGTACTTCAGCGGCTCCTGTACCGATTCAGGGACAGATTTGTAAGCCGCGAAATGAATGATACCTGCGATATCGGGATTCTCGATAAAGATGGTTTCTGTATCGTCGGCATTGCAGAGATTTACCCTGTAATTCTTCACCGGACGGCCTGCTACTTTCTCTACGCCATGAAGCATTACCAGTGATCCCTTTGACAGGTCATCAACAGAAATTACTTCAAATCCGTTCGCGATAAGGTCAACTATAGTGTGCCCACCAATATACCCACAGCCTCCGGTAACAAGGATCTTGCTCATGCACAGGTTTTATAATGCAAATATACCGTAACTATTTGACCTGCTGCATTTCCACGAGTTTTTTATATACCCCGTTTTTACTTATAAGTCCGCTGTGACTGCCTCTTTCCACCACTTCACCCTGCTCCAGCACAATGATCTCGTCGGCATGCTGAACCGTCGACAAGCGGTGTGCAATGACGATACAGGTACGGTTCTCCATCAGTTTGTTGATCGCATCCTGCACGATGCGTTCACTCTCCGTATCCAGCGAGGACGTGGCCTCGTCAAGGATGAGAATGGGTGGATTTTTTAACACTGCGCGGGCTATGGTAATACGTTGACGCTCGCCACCACTGAGTTTAGCGCCACGGTCGCCCACTATGGTTTCGTAGCTTCCGGCTTTGGCCGAGATAAAGTTATGTGCATGGGCGATACGGGCGGCTTCCTCTACATGTTGCGGAGTAACTCCACCGGTACCCAGCGTTATGTTGTTGTAAATGGTATCATTGAACAGTATAGGCTCCTGGCCTACCACACCCATCAGACGGCGCAGTTCGTAGAGCCTGAAATCTTTAATGTTGACACCGTCTATTAATATTTCGCCGGAAGAAACATCATGGAACCGCGGTATCAGGTCAACCAATGTCGACTTACCGGCACCCGATGCGCCTACCAGCGCGATCATCTTGCCTTTCTCAATAGTCAGGTTGATGCCATTCAGGATCTTTTTATTGCCGTAGTTGAAATGCACATTTTTGAACTCGATCGCACGTTCAAAGTTTTTGATCGGTTTTGCATCTGGCAATTCTTTAACGGTATTTTCGGCACCCAGGAAATATTCTATCCTGTCAAGTGCGGCGGCGCCTTTCTGAACATTGTACAAAGCTGTAGAAAGATTCTTCAGCGGGTTGATGATCTGGTAAAACAAGCCAATGTAAGCTACAAATGCCGGTCCTGTCAGGGCCGACTGCCCGGAAAAGATCAGCTTTCCGCCATACCAAAGGATGATACTCACAACAACAATACCCATTGTTTCCGACAACGGAGAAGCCAGCTCCCTTTTTGCGGATATACTGTTGCGGAGGCGCATCAGCGAATTGTTGATGCCCGTGAATCTTAAATGCTGGTGTTTTTCGGCGTTGAATGCCTTTACCACACGCATGCCCACCAGTGTCTCGTCAATCACGCCCAGCATTTCACCCAAACGCTCCTGCGCCATACCGGACGGCTTTTTCAACGACTTCCCTATACGTCCAATCACGATACCCGCAACAGGCAGAAAGATAAACATGAACAAAGTGAGCTGCGGGCTGATGATCAGCATAGACGTAATAGTAAGTATTACGGTTAGCGGCTCGCGTATCAACGTTTCCAGCACACTCATCACCGATATTTCCACTTCGGTAATGTCGTTGGTCATGCGCGATATAAGATCGCCTTTGCGCTCCTCAGTAAAAAAACCAATGGGCAGTGACAGCGCTTTGGTGAACATTTCATTACGTAGGCGCCGGAGTATGGAGTTACGAATCGGGTTAAGGATACGTAGCGACAGGTAGATGAACAGGTTTTTCAGAATAGTGAATGCTACAACGATGATGACCGCATAACTGAGTGCGGTCAGCTTATCGTGCTCCAGTATTACTTTGTTGACATAAGCGGTAACCCGTCCAACAATGGAATCGGGTGCATTTACCTCCTGCGCGCCTACAAACAGCACCTGCAGCACCGGCCACAGCATACCGAATGAAAACAAGGCAAAAACAACCGAAAGCAGTATGGTAATAAAATAGAGCGCTATCTGGCCTTTGTAATCGCCCAGATAGCGCAGCATTTTGGAGAGGTTCTTCATTTAGATCTATTCAATTGTGTATGAGACGCTGCCGTCTTTCTCGTCTTTCAGCTGTATGCCTGCCTCGGCCAGTTTGTTGCGTATCTGGTCAGAGGTAGCAAAATCTTTCCTGGTACGTGCTTCCTTCCTTATTTCCACCAATAGCTGCATCACCTGGTCGAGCTTATTGTTTTGCTGTACCTGCATCGGTTGCAGACCCATAATGTCTTCCAGGTAAGTTTTGAAGGTTGTTCGCAGGTTATCGTAAGCTTCTGCAGAAATCGCGTTTGCAGCTACCTGACCGCCTTTGATGCCGTTAATGACCGGCGCCATTTCAAACAGGTTGGCGATCACCTTCGCTGTATTCAGGTCGTCGTTCATGAAGTCTTCGCATTCAGCGCACCATTTATTCACCTGTTCATCAAGCGCTGCATCTTTAGCTACACCATTGTTCGATTGCAGCTTCTGCAATACTTCATACGCTTCCCACAGGCGGCGCAGGGCTTTCTCAGAGGCCTGCAGCGCTTCGTTCGAAAAATCGAGCGTACTGCGGTAGTGCGTCTGCAAAATATAAAAGCGTATCACCATGGGATGATAAGCCTGTTCCAGTATCGGGTGTGACCCGGTAAAGAGCTCACTTAGTTTAATAACGTTGTTATAACTCTTACCCATCTTTTTACCGTTGATGGTGATCATGTTATTATGCATCCAGTAGCGAACTGGCGGGTGGCCATGTGCTACGGTCGACTGTGCGATCTCACTTTCATGGTGCGGGAACTGCAGATCCATACCGCCTCCATGAATATCAAAGCTTTCGCCCAGGTATTTGCTGCTCATCGCCGAGCACTCAATGTGCCAGCCGGGAAAACCCTCGCCCCATGGACTGTTCCAGCGCATGATATGCTCAGGCGGTGCATTCTTCCATAATGCGAAATCCACTTTATTGTTTTTTTCTTCCTGGCCGTCCAGGTCACGCGTTGTTTCCAGCAGGTCTTCCAGCACACGGCCAGAGAGCTTACCATATGGATGATCTTTCGCGTATTTCTTTACATCGAAATACACTGACCCGTTCTTTTCATAGGCATATCCTTTCTCGATGATCTTTTCGATCATGTCTATCTGCTCGATGATGTGGCCTGTGGCAGTAGGCTCAATGTTTGGATCTATGCAGTTGAATAGGCGCATGGCCCAATGGAACATGTTGGTATATTTAGTTACCAGCTCCATAGGCTCCAGTCGCTCCAGCTTTGCTTTGGTAGCTACTTTATCTTCTGCTTCCCTGCCCTCTTCTTCAAAGTGGCCGGCATCGGTAATATTGCGCACATAGCGCACTTTATATCCCAAATGCTGCAGGTAGCGATTGACAATATCGAAAGTAATATACGGGCGGGCGTGACCCATGTGCGATTCGCCCGACACGGTAGGGCCGCACACATACAGACCGACATAACCGGGAGTTATGGGTTCAAACTTCTCTTTCTGACGGGTATACGAGTTATATAAAAACAGGTCTGACATATTGCAAAATAAGCGCAAAAATAAGGCTTAGTTGCGAGGCTTGGGGTTTATTTCAAAATTCGTAATGATCGGGTTGTGGTCCGACAGGATGGTGGACGGACAATCAAAGCCTATCAGCTTAAGCGCTTTTGCGTCGTAAAAGAAATGGTCGATCCTGAGTGTAGGCGAAATGCTGTTATATGTCCTTCCCAGGCCTCTGCCCTTATCCAGGAAGGCATCATTCAGCTTTCCGCGTATCCGGGTATATGTATAAGAACCGGGAAGGTCATTAAAATCGCCGCAAACGATCACCGGGTATGGACTGGCTTCTATGATCTTAACAGCCTTGTCGGCTTCGGCAGCGCGTTCTGCGTAGGCAGTTTTAAACTTCTCAACAAATGATTTTGATACTTGCAGGTCCTCTTCCAGTACCGTGCGGTTTTTCTTAGCGTCATCAATATATTCCTTATCCTTATCGCTAAGACCAAAAGTGGTGAGGTGTAAGAAAAACACCCGAATGATCTTGCCTGCCGGCAATTCAATGTCTCCTTGCATCATATAGACGAAGTCGGCAAGCTGGTGACTTTCGTAATTGCGGAAAGGATATTTTGAAAATACTGCAGTACCGAGATACACCCGGTTATTCAGGCTATTGTCAGGATTGAAGCGGTAGTCAATATAATGGCCGTTATCGATGATCTTTTCAGCGTGCGGCTTCATGATATCATTTTTCGCGATCGAAAACTCCGGGATGCATAGTATATCGGCATTTTCTTCCTTTATGTACTCCAATATCCTGTTGTTGAATTCCTTGTTCTGCGGCCGGTTAAAGATGCCCATGCCATGCGCATTCCAGGAGATGATCTTTATGGTATTGGGCGTGCGTGCCATATCGTTCTCGCCCATATAATTGAAACCGAATATCGTGACTACTACTTTATAGGAGAGCAACAGGGCAGAAAGGGAAAGCAGCGAACGTAGCTTTCGCGAAGAAAACAACCACAGCAGCATAAAGAATACATTGACTGCAATGGCAAAAGGTGTAGTGAGTGTGAACAGGGCCAGGTAGGCAAATTGTGCAGGGCTGACGATAGCAGCCAAAGCGCATAATGCCAGCCATATAGCCGCCAGGATATTGATGAGGAATACGGTGTTACTGAATAGCCTGTTTAACAGGCCTGGACTATTGTTGCTCACTGCAAAGTTTTAGAGATTATCCTCCTTCCCTGCTTTTAACAATACTTCTTTCTCTTCTGCTGTCAACGAATCATACCCATGCTGGTTGATCTTATCGAGTATCTCATCGATACGTTTCTGCAAACTGTCTTGCCTGGTTGGTTTCACTTTATTCAACACCTGGTTGCGCTTTTTGCCTTGCTTTGCAGGCATGTCCTCGTCGGGCGTGGCCATACGATTCATGCTGTCCACCATTCCGTACACCCAGCCTCCGGGCTGGTACCCGTTTTGCAATAGCTTGATATATCCATAGCCTGTAAGCGCACCTCCACCCAGCAGGAACAAATAGGGTCCTTCGAGATTGGAACTGATGACCACCAGGAACAGGAAAATACACACCAGCGCTACCAGTGGTATACTAAAGGTGGGCGTAAGATGGAATCTATATCCCGGCGCTACAGTGAGCGCCCCTACTGCCATCGCCACAACAGCAGCCTGTGCACCGAACACATACGCACGCGCCGCGAAGAACCCACCGGGCAGCAGTTGCGCCAATTCATAAAATACGCCGCCTACGATCAACGCATAAAGGAACATGGGTAGCACCTGGCGGTGGCCAACCAACATTTGAACCACACTGCCAAAAGCATACAGCCAGATCATGTTGGTGAATAGGTCCCAGAAACCGCCGTGCACCCAACCGTAGGTGAGTATCGTCCAAAATTTATCGGAAAAACTGTGTACCGGCGGTAAGCCTATGTTTTGGGTAAAGAGTGTTGTGAACGTAACGGGACTTGCATTGGTCACCATTAATATAACCTCTGTCAGTTTATACATCACATATCCTACGCCACACGCCACTATCAGTTTTAAAACTGCATTCTGGTCGTATCCTGGTATAGCCGATGAAAGGGAACGCCTGGGCACTGTCTTCATACTCTTTTCTAAGTTATTTAATAAAAATGATTCCTGTTGTTCTTGTTCCAGATCTTTAACAATATAAATGCCACAAGCATACCGCCGAGGTGAGCAAAATGTGCAATATTATCGCCAGCGGAGTTACGGATACCCGCGTATAATTCAAAAAGGGCGTAAGCGGCCACTACATATTTGGCCTTGATCGGTACCAGGAAGTAGAGGTACAATAATGTATTGGGGAAAAGGTAGCCAAAGGCGAACAGTATACCGAATACAGCACCCGACGCACCGACCGTTGCCTCATCGTAAATACCGGGGAAATAAGTCTTCTCGTAAACGGTACCGAACAGGTATTGGTTGATAGCAGAAACAGACTCACCGGAAAGATTGGCCGATGGATTACCCTCCCATAACTGGCGTATCTGGTATAAACGTAAGCTAAGGGGATTACCCATTCTGAGGTTGACATGTTTATCGAGAAACTGGCCGAAGTGATCAATGTTTGGTTCACCCTGGTAAACCATAAAGGCCTGCTCGATGTTCCGGAATTCGTAAGCAACAACACCCAGGTGCAACACCGCAGCACCGAGACCGCATATGAGATAAAAGATGAGAAAGCGTTTAGGGCCCCAAAGATTTTCAAGGATGCTGCCAAACATCCACAGCGCAAACATGTTGGAGAACAGGTGAACAATGGTGCCATTCACATCATGGTAGCTGCCGTGCAGGAACATGTGCGTAACGAACTGCCATGGTTTGAAATAGTGCGAGCGCCAGTAATGCAGTCCCAAGTAATCGGCTATATCAATACCCGCCTTGCCCAAAACGAAAGTTGCCAGCACTATCAGCGAATTGATAATGATCAGGTTTTTGACAACAGTAGGAAGTATATTAAAACGGCTGGGCCTGAAATCTGTCATGTTATAAATTTCTTACTTTTTTTATTTCCGGTCTGGCCAATCATCACGCCTCAAAAATAAAGGGAATTGACGTGTTAGCCGCCATATTTTAATTGTTTAAAACTATAATGTTATTGGCGGGTCTGCCGGTGCAGGAGTTCCAGCACTCCCTCCTTCAGCAATATCCGGTACCCGATCCGGTCGTTGGATATCCCTTCGCGCAGTTCATACCTGAATTCGTAACTGCCGTCGTCGGCAAGATTGGTAACAAAATAAGCGAACTGGATGCCCTGGTTGTCCTTAAAATGCTGTGCCACTTCGTACAAATGCGTGGAAAGGACCATCAGGTGGTGCGGACGGTTCAAAAGGCCTTCCACCACCGCCCGGGTGCATTCATAGGCGTCATGAACGTTTGTGCCCTTAAACAGCTCGTCCATCAGCACCAGGTGCGGCTGTGGCTGCAGCAGGCGTTCGGAGGTGTGCTTCATGCGGTGTACCTCTGCAAGGAAATAGCTTTCCCCGCGGAGGATGTTATCCTCCACATGCATGTTGGTGATAATGCCCTGCAGGAAACTGAGGCGCATGGCCGCTGCCGGTACCCCTGTGCCCAGGTGTGCCAGCAATGCCCCAACGCCCAGCGCCCTCATAAAGGTCGTCTTGCCCGACATATTAGCTCCGGTAAGCAGCAGGAAATTCTTTTGATCATCAAACGAAATCTCATAGTCGACGGGCAACTGCAATAGCGGGTGGTAAAGACCTTTTGCCTGGAAATGCACCGGGGTAGCCTCAAGCAATTCAGGAAACACCCAATTGTTTTTGATGGTGGCCTGCGCCAGCGAACGCCATGCATCTATCCGGGCATAGTGGCTGATAAGCCGGTAGACGGGATTTTTCATCTCCCTGCGCGCATGGAAGCTAAGCCGGCTCAGGTCTTTGAAGGGCGTACGCTTGTCAACGGCGATCATCTCTGCTGTAAGTCTATGCCCCAGTTCTTCGCGCATTGCTTCAAGCTCGCTACGCAACAATGCAGGGAGGTCATTTCTTTCCAAAAGCGCGGTTAAGTCAAGGCAGCCTTTCAGGAAATCTGTAAGATGCGAAACCGAAAATTGCGTAAAAAAATACTCGCCGCGGTTCAGGAATTTCTGAAAAAGATTGCCCATCATCAGCGCAAAGCCGGACGGAGGAGCACTGGTATTTTCAGCCGATTCAAAAAATTTCTCCAGCATCACCAGTGTGCCGTTGGAGATAAGCTGCGGCCATTGATCTAGGTTCGTCGTCCAGAACTTAACAGTGTCCTGTACAGCCTGCAACGATTCAAAACTACCGGGTGGATTCATCACATGCCGCTGCAACATATCATGCCCGGCCCGGGTAGTGGTATGTTGCAGCAAACCAAACACACCACTTCCTGAATCGGTTGTAAATACCGAAAGATCCTTCAGGGTGGTCTTGTCGTTCTGCATTACCTGTTAAAACTAAGCCTTTGTCCTTTTATAGAATCGTTAATTGTACCGTCTTCGTATACGACGTTGCCATTCACCAGCGTGTATTTTATCTGTGCGGGGAAACTATGCCCTTCAAACGGCGACCAGCCGCAATGGTATAAGATATTTTCTTTACTCACGGTGGTAGTGTCATTCATATCCACCAGCACCAGGTCCGCAAAATACCCTTCACGAATAAAGCCGCGGTCGGCGATTTGGAAACAGGTGGCAGGAGCATGACACATCTTCTCTACCACCTTCTCCAAAGAAATTTTGCGCGCTTTCACATATTCCAGCATTAGCAGCAGCGAGTGCTGTACCAGCGGTACACCGGAAGGCGCAGCCTGGTAAGGTTGTTGTTTTTCTTCCCAGGTATGCGGTGCATGGTCTGTGGCTATTATATCCAGCCGGTCATCCAGCAATGCATCCCAAAGCGCATTTTTATTTTCCGGTGCTTTGATAGCAGGATTACATTTTATCAGGTTGCCGTAATGCGCGTAGTCGTCGGATGTAAAGTGCAGGTGATGTACGCACACTTCAGAAGTGATGCGTTTATCTTCCAGCGGAAAGAGATTGGTGAATAGTTGCAGCTCTTTTGCTGTTGATATATGCAGGATGTGCAGCCTGCTGTTGTATTTCTTGGCAAGTTGAATGGCAGAAAATGAACTTTCAAAACAAGCTTCCGCATCGCGTATCAAGGGGTGAAAAGATGCATCATTAGCATCCGGGTATTTTTCTTTGTTGGCTTTGATGATGCGTTCATCTTCACAGTGTGTCGCAATCAGTAATTCCGACTCGGAGAAAATGCGGTTCAGGGTCATGTAATTATCCACCAGCATATTTCCCGTACTGGAGCCCATGAATATCTTGACGCCCGCTACATCCTTTTTCCTGTCGTTGGTGCGCAGCACCTCATCCGTATTATCGTTGGCCACACCCATGAAGAAAGAATAATTGGCAACTGAAGTATTCCTGCCGATCTCGTATTTAACCTCCAGAAGCTCTTGTGTAAGCGCTGCAGGGTTTGTATTGGGCATCTCCATAAAAGAAGTAACACCGCCTGCAACTGCGGCGCGGGCTTCAGAAGCGATTGTCGCCTTGTGCGTTAGACCCGGCTCGCGAAAGTGCACCTGGTCGTCGATTGCGCCAGGAAGGAGGTACAAGCCCTCTGCGTTTATCACACGCATATTGCCATGTGGGTGGAGGTTCTCACCAACCTGATCAATACGTCCATCTTTTATCAAAACATCTTTAAGCTCTTCCTTTCCTTCGTTGACAATCGTTGCACCTTTTATAATAAGATTGTTCATAATAAGTCGCAATAAAGTTAAATTTGTGGCAAGTTACCACTTACCACCTTTAGATATCGATCTATGCTTAAAATTACAGTTTACCTCGCACTCTTCACCACCGCGCTCACCATGACAACAATGGCGCAAACGACGTACCTGCCTAACGGCCATGAGGACTACAACCTGCTCGACAGGCTGGAAACGCGATCCGGCGAACTATCGCCCGACCTCTTTCTAACAGTCAAGCCGATATCCAGAAAGTATATGGTACGCTTCCTGGAAAAGCAGCAAAATAACCAGGAGTTATCGCTTTCAGGTATCGACCGGTACAATATCAGGCATGCGATATCGACAAGTGGTGAATGGGCGACAGATGAAAATGGGGCCATTGATTCAAAGAAACCCTGGTTCAACAATACACTTTACAGAAAGCAACCGGACCTGGTGTATGTAAAGACCAAAGATTTTTTTCTTTCAGCGAACGCGGTGCTGACCGCAAGTGGCATACATGAAACAAACAACCCGGATGGTCTTCTCTTCACCAGCAACAGGGGCGCCGAGGTGCGCGGCTGGATAGCGAAAAAGCTAGGGTTCTATACCTACTTTACGGACAACCAGGAACAGGCACCATCGCATGTGTCCAACTGGATAGACAGCTTTAATGCTGTACCGGGCGCGGATTTCTACACGCATAAAGGCAACACATACGACTACCTGCTGGCGAGAGGGTACTTAGACTTTTCCGTTATCAAAGAGCATATCAACATCACCTTCGGGTATGATAAGCACAACTACGGCGATGGTATGCGCAGCCTTTTCCTCAGCGATTTTGGCGCCAACTATGCCTTCCTGAGATTGAATACACGCGTATGGAAGCTGAACTACCAGAACCTGTACATGGAGCTTACTCCGCAATTGGTTAACGGACTCAATCAGCAATTGCCGCATAAGTATGCCACTATGCACCACCTAAGTATTAACGCTACAAAATGGCTGAACGTTGGTTTGTTTGAAGGGGTGATCTTCAGCCGGACCAACAGGTATGAATTCGGATACATGGTGCCCATTATCCTGTACCGCCAGGTAGAACGTGCACTTGGCAGTCCTGACAACGTGGTGCTTGGTATCAACGCAAAAGCCCTTGCTGCAAAACACCTGCAATTCTATGGCCAGTTATTCCTCGATGAGTTCACCTCTAAAGAACTGGCTGCCGGCGACGGCTACTGGGCAAATAAATATGGTCTACAGTTTGGCGGAAAATATTTTGATGCCTTCGGTGTTGACAACCTCGATCTGCAGGGAGAGATCAATACGGTGCGTCCATTCACTTATGCGCACTTCGACAGCATTGCCAACTACACGCATTATAACCAGCCTTTAGCGCACCCGTTAGGTTCCAGCTTTGCCGAGATCACAGGTGTGGTGCGTTACCAGCCTGTAAAAAACCTGTACTTAAGCCTGAAAGGCATGTACTATAGCAAAGGAGCCGATACAGGCAGCTCCAACTACGGCAATAATATTTTTAAGGACTATGATACACGAACGCCGACGGTTGCCGGCGACAATGTGCACGGTTATGACCTGATCAGCGGCATTAAGACAAAATGCGCACTGGTAAGCTTAAACGCCTCTTACGAGCTAAAAGAGAACTTGTTTATCGACCTCGGCGCCTCACACCGTAAGTTTTCCGGAACTGCGGCCACAACATCGGCCACTTATGTACAAGCCGGCGTGCGGCTCAACTTCATTAAACGGGACTACAACTTCTACTAACAATTAAAAAAGGATGAGCGTCGCTCATCCTTTTTTTTATATTTAACCAGTTTATTCTACTCCTTAATAAATCTGCCTTTGTATTCAGCATCGCCTATTTTCAGTTCGTAGATATACATACCACTAGCCAGTTGTTTTACCGGCATCGTTGCTTCTCCTCCGTTAACAGCGATAGTATTAACATAGACTTCGCTACCAAACGTATTGTAAACTACAACACCCACTTCTGAAGCTTCTTTTTTATCGATGATAAACTTCAGTTCATTCTTAGCAGGATTAGGGTATGCACGCACACTGTGTTTAGCAACCACATCTTTCACGCTAACTACAAAAGGCTTAATGCTAATAGAATCTATATAAAGCGTACTGCTGTCGGTGGGCATCCCCGACCACGAAGACGACTGAATAGTCAGAAATGCAGCTGTTGTATTGCTTGTCGTGCCAGTAATAGGCACCTTAAATTGTGCGTAGCTGGCAGCTGCACCGAGGCTCTTCATGACAGACACGCCCGGCCCAGGCACGGAACTCATCAGGTGAATCTCTACACTTGCAGAATCATTGCCTTTCGGAATGTATTTATACCAACCAACGAGCGTGTCCACTGTTGTCGTTGACGGCATAAAACTCTGGAAGAGGCTAGCTGGCTCAGGTCCAAAGTCGCCATTTGTGGTCATCAGCTTTGCCGCATAAGTGCCGGAGAAAGCATCCGTGCTTCTTGTTACAGCGCTTGAAATACTCCAGTCATCAAGTTCCACTATCGAATCCGCTACCCAGTTGTCGAAATCGCCGTGTATGGTCTGCGTTATACCAGCACCGAAAAACACCAGGTTATCCATCTCCAGCACGCTTCCTGCAACAAAGGTTCCGCTGATGAAGTCGCTGGACGCGATCGCTATGATCACCGAATCCGGTGTTATCGCGGAGTTGGTGATGTTCGGTAAGGGATAGCTGTTCATCGAAAAACTTGCCTGCGTTCCCCAAAGAGAGACCGTATCGACTGAATAGACAACACCCGAGTTTTTGAAAATAATAAAGATGCGGGCCGTGTCATTCGGCATAATGTTATACCTGAAATCACCTGCCAGTCCGGTTGGCTTTTGCGTGAAAGGGAACCCACCTTCACCGCTCAGCGGATCTTCGCTGTTGGTAATGTATCCCGCCATGGTATCAAGACCAACAGCTACCGTCTCCAACTTCAGCGCGAAATTGATGACGCCGGGATTTACTTTGGTAGCAGTGGGCACCCCCAGCCATGGAACTGTCTCTTCATTTGAAGTGATCCATTCGCCCAGGTCTTCAAAGTTGTAAATGCTCCAGTTCTCGAAACCGGTATTCTGAAGGGTTTGTGCTTTCAGAAATAAGGGTGCACTCATGGCCAATAAGAGTAATAATTTTTTCATATAGGTTTATTTGAATTTCAGGCAAATCTAACGCTTATCTCATGAGCTTATCATAAATAAAAACGTTAATGAATATACAAAAATCAGTATGTATTGGCTTATCCTAAAGCGTTTACCTGAGGAATCGGGATTGAAGCTCAGGTGTGGGAACCATACATTCTTCCTGCTTACCAAACCAGTCATACCGGTTCCTGGCTACAGTTCTGTAAGCAAAGTTGCGGATGCGGGCAGGTATTATAAGGAATGAACTTGCTGCACTCCAAAGCCCCGCAAGCCTGCTCGAAATTTTTAACACCGCGGTCGATTCCACAAAAACTTCATGATCATCATAAAGCAGAATCGAGTCTATCTCTTTCAATTCTTGCGGCAGTGCCTGCAATACTCGTTGCCCTGTTTCTGACTGGAGAGAGGCAAAATGAAAATGGCGGTCTTTATCGCGCCTGATGATGAATTGCACAAATCCACTACAAAGGTTGCACACACCGTCGAAAAAAATAACAGTCTTGCCTTCGAGTTCGGGGATGTGTTGCTGCAATCTCATCTATACGGAAAGGTACTTCTATAAACGCAAAAATCGCCCGAAGGCGATTTAAAGCGGTAAAAACAGGGTAGTTCTCAGCTGGCCTGTTAGGTTTCTTTTACTTCTTCTATTGACCGGATTTCGCGGCTTTTATGTTTGTGATGCCCTTTTTGCTTACCACACGGAAGATCAGGTTACCATTTCCCCAGCGACGGGTGTCAAATGTGTATACCAAAGAATTATTTTGTGTTTCCAGCGCACCACCTTTCACTTCTGCCAATATGCGGCCTGAAATATCAAACACAATAATTTTCCGAACTGACTCGTCATTAATGTAAATAGTTACGTTATCAATGATGGGGTTCGGGTAGAGCGTCACATAGTTCTCGCCGAGATTTTTGAAAATTTCAGGTGAAGCAGCGTTTTTAAAAAGGTAAACGCTTCCATGGTCCTGCTTAGTTGTGTCCGTTTCTTCAAGATGTGAACTGCAAACAACATCGTTGCCATATACGGAAATACTACTGCCAAATAGAGCGTCATTGTTTACGCCTGAACCTATCAATTTGTTGACTTGCTGCCAATCCGATCCTATTCGTTTAAAAACATAAACAGCGCCTGTGTTTATGCCTGCATTATCATCTGAATTAGCGCCAACTGCGAGCACATCTTCGGCCAGTGATACACTGCAACCAAAATAATCGTAGTGGTTCGCCGCTATATCCGGGCCTAAAATAGCCTCAAGGCTGGGTTTCTGCCCAGTCATCCGGTATACGTATACAGCACCGCATTTTTTCTGAGAGGTGTTATCCGATTGCCGCATGGCACCTATCGCAATGTTGGGGTATTTAATATTGATAGATGAACCAAATTTATCGTGCTCGTTTGCTTCGCTGCTACTCAGCTTCGTGAGCATTTGCCAGGTGTTGTTTCGGTATGAGTACAGCCAGACCGCCCCCGAATTTTTATTAATGCCGTTGGCAGAAAGAACAGAAAATGCAAGCATGTCATTTTCGATCGCTACCTGGTAGCCTATTTTATCGTACGAGTTTAAGCCTTCAGGGTTGATGCGTTGTTTTGCCACAACAGCGTTAGTGGCGGGATCGATGTTATAAATGCTCACAAAACCATTGGGGAACAATTTGGTCCTGGCGGGAATGCCAAGAACAATTGTATTCCCGCTGATGGCCATGCTTGACGGCGGAGGCGCTCCTCCGCCGGTTTCTATTTCAAACGATTGTGTCAGCTGCCATTTGCCACCGTCAATTTTGTATACATGAATAGTACCGATTCCTTTTTCTGTCTTCACAGCATAGTGCGTGGTTGCGACCAGGTATTGATCGCTATGGGCCATTACAGAACCGAACTTAGCATTTACCGCACCGGGTACAAGTACCAGGCGCTGCAGGAAACGATAGCCCATTGCGTCTTTCTTGTATACATAGATGCCGCCAACGTTTTTTTGGATGTCATCCTCAAAAGGTGCCGTAGCGAAAATGAAATCTTTGTTTTGTGAAACCTGCCATCCAAACATATCCTGTGTTTTAATAGCAGATATTTTTTCGGGTTTAGCTATTACAAATTCCTGTGCATGCAGCGCTTGAATTTGCAAGAGTATTATGATCAAAAAAACTGTACGTTTCATAGGTCTCTTTTTACTTAGTCAATTAATAGAGTTCCGAAAAAGTTAAATTGAAGGTCATAGTCTTCTGGGTTCAATCTCTGATCTATTCCTATCCAGTATATCTTATCGCTGTTCACCTCAACCTGCTGCGTGTTCACTGAAAAATTATTTGTCGGATCACTCCAGCCTGCGTTGTATAACCTATACTGACTTGAACCATTAAAATTCCGATCGTAGTATACCAGGTTAAACCTGGGCTGGTTTAGCGTTAGCGCAAACGTATTCGTTCCATCCAGCAAAGCTGCGGGCTCATTGCTTTCCCTGCTACCATTCATATTCAGGTCTGCAAAAACATAATTGCTCATTGGACCCGAGCCAAATATGGCAAGGTCAATATCAATTTGTCCTTCAACAACCAACTGCGGATAATTCAACAGGAAATTAATAACCTGTGGAGACCCCGGTGTAGCTGCGGGTATCGTTTTGGTCAAGACAGCGGTGGGATTAGTTATGCTTAATTGCCCTGGTAGAATCAACCCTACCGTTATATCAGATTGCCATTCGTATGGAAAAACTACATTCCCATTCTTGTCTGTCGTCAACACAATATCAGGACCACCATTGAAAATACCATTGTCATCGCCGTCCAGCCAAACTTTCACGCCGGCGGCGCCTTGCTGTACGCCATTGTAAGAAACATTCACTTTAAGCGGCGGAACGACCTTCAACGGCTGAGGCATGTATGGCATGCGTATCAGCTCACCCGACGGAGTATTGATCTCGGAGTAAAAATATACACCGTTGTGAAATCTCAGGTCGTTTTCGCTGGACACCACAAACTCAACGGCATTTCCGCTTTTCACCTGTTTAATGCTCATATCGGTCATATACGGTATCGAGGTACCATTATAACCCATGCTGTCGAAATCGTAGTAAAAACTGATTTTCGAATTTGCATCGATAGTACCCTCATTTATCATATCAGGCCGTAACCATACCACCGCTTCATTATTCACAAACTCCGATTTGACCGGCAGTACGGATACGTTTACAGCTGTACCCATTGAAACAGGTCCTGCGATGTTACTGAATACAGGTCTGCTGGCGCCATCTCTTATCACTGTATAGAAGTAGTATTGTTTATTACGCGACACAGGTTTTTTGATCCATTTCGCGGATGCCGTATCAAATACAGTGATGCTGTCTTTCTGCGGCGAGAAACCAGTAGTTGAAATAACGGGTTCGTTGATCTCCGTGGGCAGGCCCGTGGTTTTGAAGATCGCGCCGTTATAGTCCGGAACGGTGTTGTAATAATAGCCAATCGTTGGTGTGTCGGCAACGTATATTCTCGATGTTGTGTGTATGTTGACATTGTTAAAATCACGCAGGTCAAGTTCCACAAAAGGTGTGTCGGGTGATGCATGATGCTGCTGTAACTCTACGTCGAAAATCGATAACAATGGCCCCCAGTTGCAGTAAAAAGAGTATCGCCCTGTTGGCAATGCCTCGCCCATATCTACAGTATTTGTCTGGAAGTGAAACGAAATGCCATTACTAGTAAGGCTGTCAAGATTCACGGTCATATCCGGGGCCACCACCGCACCTGGATATCTCATATTTTGGCCGGTGATGTAATAATAGGCTGCCGTACTTATTTCTTCCATTAAATTGACCGTTGTATTGTTGTGGTCAGGTGTTTGCAGTATGATCGCCTGCCATGTCTCCGGTATGAAACTACTTGAGGCTATCTGGCCCAGGAACGTCCGGTATATAACAGGGTCTTTAGGTTTTAAATGTAAAGTCACAGCATCTACATACCTGTCCACATCAAAATTGTAGTAGTAAAGTGCCGCGTTATAGGCATCGTTTGCTACGCCGGATTCTATATTGTTTACATCCGACTGACCGATCTTTTTCAGCGATTTCTTCCCAAAATTGTATTCGAGTCCGACGGTGATCTTTTTTACCAGCAGGTTGACCTTGGTCCATCCCGCAGCCTCGCTATTGTTCAGGTCATCTTTTTTATAGCGGATCGCCGCATCTACCTGGGCAAGCGTTTTACCACCTATCACCGGTATATAGTGTGGTACTATGAGATCTGCTTCACCCATCGCGCTGAAAGTTCCATTGGTGTGGTAATCAGCTTCTGTCAGAAACTTCACAAAAGTATTGGGCGGACCCAGCACGTCTATTTCTCCCGATGCCGAATAGTCGCCTTCCGTCCAGTTGAGATCCAGCTCTACTTTACCTTGCCCCAATGCGCCTACCCAATCATTTCCACTTTTATAAGCGGCAACGTACATCCTGTCAATTATGTCGAGATGATGTTTATCGATCATTACCTGACCGCTGATCCGCAACATTTCGCAATTGATCCCATCAAAACTGAAATTACCCCCCAGCGCCAACGCTATGATGCCCCCGAAAGAGTAATCCCCGGCGGCATCCCTCGAAACTTCACCTCCCAGTTCAACGATGAAAACACCGGTTTCCGGTATCTCTATGCCGGGATTGCCACCCGTGGCCGAGAAGTCGATACCGATCGAGTCGATCACCAGCTTACCACTGCTATTTTTCTCGAATGCAAGACCGGCTGCGACCTCAAAACCCGCAGGAAATGATACATCGAGACCAACATCTATTTTATAATCGTTGGCTACTTTAGAATACTTGGCATAAATATCATTGAAGCCGATACCGGCCACGCCTGCGTCTTTCGCCTCTATTACGAAACCATCGAGAATGATCTTGCTCTTACCGTTTGCATCAATGTCCAGTTCAAGACCGCTGGTTGGAATGTTGGGATCACCAAGAGCGGCAGTGATGCTCCATAGCTCCTTAACCGTCGCTTGTCCTTTTATCAGGTAGTGGTCGTAGTTGCGGGTTGCATTAGCACGTGTGTAATGTACGCCTACACTTTTTGTTTCCACTTCAAGCCCCCCAAGTGTGAATGCACTATTGATGCCGAAATTGAGTTGATTGAGTACCCCGTTCTGAACAATGAGGCCGGGATCGGATGAATTGCCCATATCGACCGATATC
>JAJNBR010000199.1 GCA_021156265.1 Flavipsychrobacter sp. | reverse complement strand
AAGAAAGCTGTTGGTGGCGCTAACCGTTTGTCCGTAACATGTGCTCGAAACAAAAGAGCAAAGCTGAGCAGCCAGGGAAGCGCCATCTGGCTGTCCTTCACTACA
Source organism: Flavipsychrobacter sp. (assembly GCA_021156265.1). Taxonomy (GTDB): domain Bacteria; phylum Bacteroidota; class Bacteroidia; order Chitinophagales; family Chitinophagaceae; genus Polluticoccus. The sequence continues at coordinate 5,697 of JAJNBR010000199.1, read as the reverse complement.
CAGCCGGCAAAATTTTGTACAAAAGGTGCCAGGGATAAGACAAAAATTGCAATGCGCCAATGTCGTTTTTTCACTGTCTGCATCAACACATATGCGCTCCCCCACAGCAATCCAAGCTGAAATACCAGTAAAAGAAAAGGCCCTTTGTATATGCTATTCAATAGGCGCCACAGCAACGTAAAGGCTGGTGGGTGCCAGTTGCCATATTTTCCGGTTATGGCCTGTTCGTATTGATCAAGAGAATCAGAAGTAAGGAAGCCGGGATAGTAAGCAATAACATTGATCAAAAAAGCAAACGCGCAAACAATGGCGGGATTTAGCCGCTTCCGGATCGTTGATGCTATGTTCGACAATGCAATGCTCATCGGCCAGTGCGAATATCACGTAGTTTATTCTATTCCTCAAGAAAATTCAGGTCTTTACCAAAGGTCTCCTCAGTAAAGATCGCCGCAACCACACTGATCGTCATCACAATGGCACCGGTAATAGCGGCGGCATTTACAAAACCAAAACCAGGCTGTAAGGAAGTAAACAAGAGTACTATCAATGGCAGCGCACCTCGTACCATGTTTGGCACCGTTGTGGCAGCAGTTGCCCTTAGGTTTGTTCCAAAATGCTCAGCAGCCATCGTTACAAATATTGCCCAGAAACCTGTGCCAAAACCGAGAATGGCACAGATCAGATACATACGACCAGCCGAACCACCTTGCTGCGTAAAGAAGAGGAGTATCCCCACTGCCGTGATACCATAAAAAATGTATAGTGCCTTTTTCCGGCTTCGTAATACCTGGCTCAGCAATCCAATTAAGATATCGCCTATAGAGATGGCTGCATACGCATACATGATGCCCAGGCCGGGCTGGATCTCCTCGTTAATATTAAAGAGCTTACCAAACTCCTTTGAAAATGTAACAAGAATACCGATAACATACCAGGTAGGAAGCCCTACCAGGATACTTAAAGCATATTTTTTAAACCGTCTGCCATTGGAAAAAAACATCAGGAAATTGCCCTTCGAAATAGCCTTGTCTTCTATACTCCTGAACATGCCTGATTCAAACACGCTGACGCGAAGCATCAGCAAAGCCAGGCCTAAACCACCACCAATATAATAACATACTCTCCAGTCGAAATTCTGGGCGATAAAATACGCAGCAACTGCTCCGGTTAAGCCAATGCCCGCAACCATCGATGTCGCGATTCCGCGCTTTTCTTTCGGTATCAATTCACTGACGAGGGTGATACCCGCGCCCAGCTCACCGGCCAGACCTATACCAGCTACAAACCGGCACCAGCTATACTGCTCAACAGTCTGCACGAATCCATTGGCGATGTTGGCAAGAGAATAGAGCAAAATAGAACCAAACAACACGCTTAACCGACCCTTTTTGTCACCCAGCACTCCCCAAAGTATCCCACCAATAAGCAGGCCATACATCTGGCTGGTAATTATCTCCAGGCCATCGGTAGTTATCTGTGCATCCGTTAGTCCAAGACTCTGTAAACTTTTGATACGTACAATGCTAAAAAGAAGCAGGTCGTATATATCAACAAAATATCCCAGTGCTGCTACCAACACCGGGATACTAAATAAGGATACGTGCCTGTTATGCTCCATTATTTTTTATCAGAAGGAGTGAAGACCTCCTCTACTATATCTTCACTCACTTCCTGCACAGGAGATTTCTTTTTGCCAAAGAACATTTTGATTAATACGGGGGCTGTAGTGACCACGACAATACCGATCACAATCTTTTCGAAATTATGTTTTACCCACGGATTTTCTCCAAGGAAATAGCCTGCAAGCACCATACTTCCAACCCAGGAAATGCTACCTACTACGTTGTAGAAAAAGAACTTTTTTCTGTCCATCTTCACTACCCCGGCCACTATCGGAGCAAAAGTGCGCACGATTGGAAGAAAACGAGCTAGTATAATAGCCCCACCACCCTTTCTATCATAAAATTCTTTCGCCTGTAAAACGTGTTTGCGCTTAAACAGCAACGTGTCACGTTTTTCAAATAGTAACGGCCCTGTTTTACGCCCGAACCAATAACCTACCGAATTACCGAAAATACCGGCAAATGTTATCAACGTGATCCAGTACAATAAGTTCATCGCGCCGCTGTCAAACGGATTGTGAGAGTTGGCTATCATTAAGCCCGTAACAAAGAGCAGTGAATCGCCCGGTAAAAAGAAGCCAATAAACAGGCCTGTTTCCGCAAAAATGATCAGGGCAACCAGGTATAATCCTCCGTATGCCATAACTAACGCCGCCAATTTTTCGGCGTTCATTAACTCTTTAAAAAGCTCTATAAAATCCTGCATGATCCGTCAACAAACTATTGAGTGGCGAAAATAATTAAATAAAGCTTAAAAAGTACAGCAGAACTGCTTAAGTATGTGAGTGTTCCAACGAATTTTCCATTTTGCTAACAACTACGGTTGCTACACTGTTGCCTACCACGTTGGTGGCACTGCGGCCCATGTCAAGCAGGGGATCGATTCCCAGCAAAAGCGCGAGGCCCGCTTCGGGGATATTAAAAGTGGCCAGTGTACCTGCGATCACTACCAGCGAAGCACGAGGTACACCCGCTACCCCCTTGCTGGTAAGCATCAGTACCATAAGCATACTCATTTGCGTACCAAAGTCAAGATGTATACCATAAGACTGGGCAATAAACAGAGAAGCAAATGTCATATACATCATGGAACCGTCAAGATTGAAGGAGTAACCTAATGGTAGCACAAAGCTCACGATCTTATCTTTACAGCCGAAACGCTCCAATTCCAGCATCGTTTTGGGGAAAGCTGCTTCGCTGCTGCTGGTGCTAAATGCCAGCATGATAGGCTCTTTGATACGTTGAACCAAGGTGAATATCCTTCCCCGGATAAACAACGAACCGGCCAGCAAAAGCACTAACCATAGCAGCACTAATCCAAAATAGAACTCACCAATAAATATTGAATAGGTAGTAAGAATGCCCAAACCTTGTTTGGCAATAATTGCCGTCATAGCGCCAAACACAGCCAAAGGAGCAAAATTCATTACATATGCGGTGACTTTAAGAATGACATGAGATATTGCATCCAATGCTTTTATTACTATTTGTCCCTTTTCACCTATAGCAGCTGTTGCCACACCGAAGAACAGTGAGAATACCACGATCTGCAATATTTCATTTTTAGCCATCGCATCGATGGCGCTGGACGGAAAAACATGATACAAAAAGTCTTTCATGGTAAGCGCCGTTTTCTTGATACCTGTATCAGCTGTAACGTCAGGGAGCGGCAGCTTCATGGCGATACCCGGCTGGAAAAAGTTTACAAGCATCAGGCCCAGCAACAAGCTAATAAACGAAGCTCCGAAGAACCATAGCAACGTTTTACCCCCGATACGCCCCACCGATTGAATATCTCCCAGCTTAGCCACCCCTACCACCAATGTTGAGAATACCAGCGGAGCTACGATCATTTTTATCAGTCGTATGAAAATATCCGCCAGCAGGGAGAATGGCTCCAGTTTTTTATCGCGCGACCCCAGGGCGGCACTCCTGGCCACAGATGCTTCTTTCTTTTGTGCTGCAATTGTTATGTATGCTGAACTAGTAGTATCACCCATGGCTTTCATTTCAGCCTGGCGTTTACTCACAATAACTTCATTGGCAGCAATGATCCTGTTCTCATCCTTTACATAGCTACTATTCAGCCAAAATCCCAACCCGATACCTGCAAACAGTGCTATGATAATATATAGTGTAAGGCGATTGCCTTTTTTCGCGGTCATTTCAGCCATGCGTGTGCGTTATAGCCGCAAGATAATATTTATCGTGTAAGCGCTTAATATATCAGTCTATCCGCAATACTAGTATTGCCCTGAAGCCCACCGGTATGCACACATAAGATGCGCCCGCCCGGAGGAAAGAACTGATTTCGTATTTGCGCCTGCACGCCGTACATCATTTTAGCAGTATACACCATATCCAGCGGAATATGATTTATAGAATAGAACCCGTTCATAAAGGTGATCAGCTCACTATTCACTTTTCCAAACCCACCAAAATGCCATTCATCGAACAAACGCCAGTTATCTGATGGAGGAACGTTCTTACCTATCTCGTCTTGCAGGTAGCGCCCACCCTTCATAGGCACATAGCCTAATATCTGCTGGTTTGACAGCAGGGCTGTACAGATGCCTTCGAATGTGGTACCGGTGCCAATAGAAACACAAACATGCGAATATGTTGCAGGAATAAAACCGGTGATTTCAGCCGCTCCTTCCCTGCCCCGTTCATTGGCGCCGCCTTCAGGAACGATAAATACTTTGCCATACTTCGCTGACAACTGCTGCAACCATGCCTGGTCTTCTTTTTGTTTATATTCTTCCTGCGAAACAAATTCAAGCTGCATCCCAAACTCCAGGCATAATTGCAATGTAGGTGTCAGCGTATCATACACACCACGAACTATGCCTATGCTTCCCAGTCCGAATGCTTTTGCCGCAGCTGCTGTAGCAACCAAGTGATTAGAATACCCACCACCAAAGGTCAGCATGGTATTGTAGTCTTCCTCTGTGGCGTCTTTGATATTATGTTTGAGCTTATACCATTTATTGCCCGACACTACAGGATGCACTTCGTCCAGCCGCAGCATAGACACCTCTTGTACGAATGGCTGATACCACTCTGGCTCTAATGGTTGAATACGTGGATCAGGAATTATATCCATACTCCCTCAGGTAGTTTTCATTATCGCGCCACTTGGGCCGCACCTTCACGAACAGCTCCAGGTGCACTTTCTTCTGAAGGAATTCTTCAATAGCCTCGCGGGACTTGATGCCCAGGTTTTTTATAAGGCTGCCGCCTTTACCTATCAGGATGATTTTTTGCGTTTCGCGGGCTACAATGATCTCGGCCTTGATCACATTGATATGCGGTTTTTCTTCAAAATCCTGGATGATAACAGCGGTGTGATACGGTATCTCTTCGTGATACATATTAAATATTTGCTGCCTGATCAGCTCGCTTACAAAAAAACGAACGGGTCTGTCAGACACACTGTCTTCAGGATAATATGGAGGTGCTTCAGGCAGCGACTTAAGTATTAGCGGAACTACCTTGTCAACGTTTGTTTTGTTTTTGGCAGATACCGGTAGTATATCCCAATTAGCAAATTTCTCCTTGAAAGCTTTAACCCGTACCTCTACCTGGGCCTTATCTTTAATCGTATCGATTTTATTGAGCAGCAGTATAACGGGCACTTTAAGTTTCATTGTGTGCACAATGGCTTCAAAATCCTCCATCGGTTCGTTGATGTCGTGCATCAGTATGGCGACGTCTGCATCTTCGAGCGCACTCTTCACCTGCCGCATCATTTTTTCGTGCAGTTTGTATTTAGGCTCTATGATACCGGGTGTATCAGAAAATACTATTTGGTAGTTATCTTCCGTCATTATACCCAGTATACGATGGCGGGTGGTTTGCACCTTATGTGAAGTGATCACGAGGTTTTCTCCTAACAATGCATTCAGCAAAGTGGACTTACCGGCATTGGGCGCACCGAAAATATTAACGAAACCCGATTGAAATTTCTCAGACATAAGCTGCGGTAAAATTAGATGTAATAACTTCTTTAACGAAATAAAAACAGAAAGGCTTGTTTAATCCAATTACTCCTCCTATCTTTGCACCCTCATCG
>JAJNBR010000198.1 GCA_021156265.1 Flavipsychrobacter sp. | reverse complement strand
ACATACTGTCAACCACGATGATCTCGTTGGCGATCCGCTTTACAGACTGGAGGCAACGGGCAAGGTTTCGCTCTTCATTGAGCGTTATAAGTACTACACTAATGGCTGTCATAAAAGCTGGCTATAAAAGTAAACGTAAACGTTTATTTGGCATATATAGATTAAATGTGAATTCTTTTAGTTTTAACAACTTACGATGACAACCGTCACTGTTTATTCATGAGCTTTTCGTAATTTTAAGTATTCCCACAAATAAAAATAAGAGTTAATGAATCGTGCTGTAAGATCTGGGGTATTTGTATGTACCCTTTTAGTGGCGACCTGTGCTGTGCCTGGACAACTATTTGCTGATTTCCCATCACCCGGTGGCATTTTTGGTGAAAAAAACATTGTTGTTCTTCAATCCAACGATCCCGAACCGGTATACGCCGAGCGCCTGGAGACGATACAGGTTAGCGGTGATGCAAACCAGCAGGTGAGCTATGCTAAGCTGGTTGCCTCTGCAAAGGAGATTGCTAAAAAAGCGAAAGCGAATATCATCAAGATAAACGCCATGAAGGCTAGTAGCAAAGCCAATATCTGCGACCATATCACGGCTACGCTGTATAAAGCTGAAAATCCACGCATGTATGAGACTGAATTTACATGGTCGGCCGATCGCAGGCTTACTTGGGATGATTTTCGCGGACCGGTACAACCGTATACCGTTGATAATATTGCTGCAGCAACCTTTTGCGCTATAGGTTTTGAAACTAATACGGTAACGCAGAATAACCCAATGCTGAAAGTAAATGTGTTCAACACCTTTTATACGCGCAAGTCGTGGATAAGGGAATCTGAAAAGAACCCGAATATCCTGGCTCATGAACAAGGGCATTTTGACCTTTGCGAGCTGTACACACGCAAATTGCGCGAGCGGATGGCAAATGTAAATGTGGACGTTGCCAGTCTGCGCACCACCTTAAAGGGCATCTATGCTGCATTGCAGAAAGAATACCAGGAGCGCCAACAGCAATATGAAGACGATACAAATCATGGCCTGATATACAAAGAGCAAGATCGCTGGGAGGCAATGATAGCTCAGGAACTGGCCCAGACTGATAAATGGAAAGACTCTTAAAATGAAAGTCCCGCGAAAGCGGGATTTTTTTATGACAGCAGGCGCTGTCTCAACAGGAATTCCAACTGCTCGTTGGTGACACCAAGCTTCTGTGTCAACTCTTTTTCATCGATCCTGATGCGGTATACATCGTACGCACGCTGGATAGCTGCATCCAGCTCATCTTCATTCCATGGCTTAGTGAGGTAATGGAATATTTTTCCTTTGTTGATTGCCTCTACAACGGCGTTCATATCCGCATAACCGGTAAGGAGTATTCGCATGGGGTCGGGGTAATCGCCTATGATGGACTCCAGAAATTCCACGCCTGTCATGCCAGGCATGCGCTGATCCGTTATAATGATGTCGATTGGCTTACTTGCCAGGATCCTTTTAGCCTCTTCGCCGCTTATGGCCGTAAATACATTGTATTTGATCCTGAAGGTGGCTTTAAAAGAAATGAGGTTATTCTCTTCGTCATCTACATACAATATATTGATTTTATTCTCAGGCATAAATCTGGGGTCAACACATTCTTTTTAAAAAACCGTACGCAATTTAAATAATAAAACTGACAGACATATATTTACGTGCGATTTTATTATTTTGCCGCGGATGAGCTAGACACTGTGCAAAGGTACACACTTTTAGTGTAAATGATATATGTATGGTAGATAAATTCAATAGCTTAAGAGATAGGACATTAGAATTAAAGGATGTTTTTACACCTGAGCTGTTACGGCTGCAAAGACCGGAAGATAATCGCCGGTTTAACGAGATATTGAACGAAGATGTATTCGTATCCGAGGAGTTATTCGACCAACTTAAAGAGCTCATCAAGATCCGTAACGCTACCGTTACATTGAAGGCTGAGGACTACGAAGCGTTGATCGCAGCGCATCTTAACGGGTTTTCCAAAGAAAAATATGGGGTTTGGGCATATTATCCGTGGAACAAAAGATTAGTACACATTCTTGATGAAAAAGAATTTATTGAAGTTCGCACATCGAGAAACCAATACAAGATAACCAATGCAGAGCGCGATGTACTCGCAACGAAAAAAATAGGCGTTATCGGCCTTTCCGTAGGTCAGTCGGTTTCTGTAACCCTGGCAATGGAGCGGGGCTGTGGCGAACTAAGGCTCGCCGATTTTGACGTGCTGGAGCTTACGAATTATAACCGGATACGCACCGGCCTGTATAACCTGGGCATCAAAAAGGTGGTGGCAGTGGCCCGTGAGATAGCGGAGATAGACCCTTACCTGAATATCATTTGCTATCCCGAAGGTATTACCGAGGAAAATATTGATAAGTTTATTTCAGAAGGCGGTAAGCTCGATATCCTGATAGACGAATGTGACGGGCTGGACATTAAGGTGCTGTGCAGGCAAAGAGCCAAGGCCGCACAGATACCCGTGGTAATGGAAGCCAGCGACAGGGGGACAATAGACATAGAGCGGTTTGACCTGCAACCTGACCGGCCTATTCTGCACGGTTTCATAGAACACCTGGACGTTTCGAGGATCAAGCACCTGAAAACAAACGAGGAAAAAGTACCGTACCTTTTGCCTATAGCCGGTGCGGAAACCATATCAACACGTGCAAAAGCATCTATGCTCGAAATAGGTCAATCGATAACGACATGGCCGCAACTGGCCAGCGCCGTAGCGCTGGGCGGTGGTATCACTGCTGACGTATGCAGAAGGATACTGCTTGATCAATACCATGAATCGGGTAGATATTTCATAGACATAGAAGAGCTTATTACAGATAACAAGGTTGAAGACAGACCGCACTTCCCGGAATTTACGGAAGGTATTAGCGACGACGAGATGGCCGCGCTGATAAAACAAACCGCCATACCAGTGTTGGCCGGCCAGGTGTCGTTAGGTAATGACATCGTTCAAAAGCTGGTTGCTGCCGCCATTACGGCGCCAACAGGCGGGAATTCACAACCGTGGAAGTGGAAGTATACCGGCGACGTACTTTACCTTTTCGAGAACAGGGAATATGAAACACACCTTGTGGACTTCAATTTCACAGGATCGTTTATAGGTTTTGGCACTGCGACTGAGAACCTTGTTTTACAGGCGCATGCAGAAGGTTTGGAGGTGAAGATGGAGAAACTGCCGTTGGGTGATAAAAGCAGTCTGGTGGCCGCGTTCCGTTTCTTCAAAGATAGTACCGTGCCTGACCTGGAACTGCACAAGGTCGACGAGCTGGCAAATGTTATCGGCAATCGCCAGGCCAATCGCTTATTGGTTCCCCGACAGCCAATTGAGCCCGAACGACTGGGCAAAATGGTGGCTGCGGCAAAAACAGTTCCCGGTGCCAACCTGCAATTCCTGACCAGCGATGCAGACCTGGAAGCGATCAGCGATGTTATAGCGAAAGCTGACCGCATCCGTATCATGCATGAAGGCGGGCACATCGATTTTTTGGCAGAAATAATCTGGACGGAAGAGGAAAATCAGAAATTCAGGAAGGGCATAGATATAGAAACGCTCGATCTTACACCCTCCGAGCGCGCCGGTTTTGGCATAGCCCGCAACTGGGAAGTGATCAATTACCTGAATAAGTGGGGCGGAGGTTCGGGGCTTGAACGGGTGTCGCGCAAGTCGGCTATGGCTGCATCGGCCATAGGTTTAATAACGATGCCTGAATACAGTATGGCCAATTTTTTCGATGGAGGCAGGGCTGTGGAACGTGCCTGGCTGGCGGCAACTAAAGAAAATATAGCTTTTCAGCCCCTCAGTATATCAACCTTCCTTTTCAACAGGCTGGCCTACGAGGGACGGCAGACTTTCCCTGAAAAGATGGCCAATGAGCTGGCAGAATTGCGAAAAGAATTTGAAAGATTATTTTCGATTGATAAAAGACTGGGAGAAATATTACTTTTCAGGGTTTTTTTGACAGAAAAGCAACCAAAAGCGTCTTTGCGCGTACCTGTCGAAACTGTGCTTTCTTTCGGTTAAGGAATAAACGATGATCAAACTTAGGGTATTCAGGGCGGTGGATGATCTTGAGTCATGCCAGAAATTTGTCGAGGGTCATATGAAGATCCTGAAGAATTTCGGCATTACTATGATCACCTCAGCTAATGTCGAATGGTTCCAGGATCCGAAGACTTATGTAATAGTGGCTGAAGACACTGAAACCCTAAAGGTATTGGGCGGCGCCCGTGTGCAGGTCTCCAGCGAACGGTACCCCCTTCCATTAGAAAAAGCTGTATCAGAATTGGATGAGAGCGTTCACGAAACCATAAAAAGCTACGCAAAAGAAGGCACAGCTGAATTATGCGGTCTCTGGAATTCGCGTGAGGTAGCAGGCATGGGCATTGGTAGTGTGTTTCTGACGCGTACGGCAGTGAGTATAGCGCCGCAGCTGGGAATAAAATCCATGTTTGCGCTGTGTGCAGCGTATACCATACAAATGGCGCAAAAGGCAGGCTTCCAGATCGCAACATTTTTAGGTAATAACGGTACGTTCTACTATCCCAAGGATGATCTTGTTGCAACCGCAATGGTGCTGCCCGACGCAAGCCTTCTGGAAACGGCGCATGCCGACGAGAAGATCGAAATTTTGTCATTAAGGGATAACCCCAACCAGATCAAAACAGAAGAAGGCAGGAGAGGGCCCTTCGATATTTTATATGAACTGGCAATACCAACAGGCCATGAAGTCTAGACTATTTTTTCTCCTGGTTTCCTTTGCCGTATTTTTCAGCTTCGGGCTCCATGCGCAAGAGGTTATCTCCTATACCAACACCTCCGGCAACATAGAGATCGGAGACCGAGTGGCATTGCTGGAGGACTCTACCAACAGCATGACCGTGGAAAAAGTGTTTGCTTCGAACGCGTTTAAACAAAGCACCCAGGAAGTTCCTAACTTCGAGATGACTGCTTCCACCATTTGGGTGAAGCTAAGGGTGCAAAACAACACTACGAACAGCAGGCTTGCTCTGGAGCTTCCCTATCCAACAGTGGATAGCGTGAGTTTTTACAGCCTGTTGCCCGACGGCAGCTATACCGTAATAAATTCGGGTGAGCATATTCCCTACTACGAAAGGAAAGTATATAAACACCAGAATTACATTTTTCCGCTCAATATTAATCCCGGCGATACCGGCATATTTTTTCTAAAGGTGTATGCCAGCGAGCAGCTGCAACTGCCACTTACGCTGGGTACTGATAAGACCATTTCTGAATCGCTCCTTAACCGCGATCTTATATTCGGCTTGTATGCAGGTATCATCCTGGTCATGTTCTTTTACAACCTGTTCGTGTTCTTCACCGTTCGCGACAGAACATACTTATACTATGTTGTCTATATTCTGTTTGTAGGCCTGACACAAGCCTGCCTGCAGGGATATGCCGCCAGGTTCTTTTATCCGGACTCAGCCTACCTCGCTAACCTCATGATGGTGGTAGCACCCGTAATGGTGGGCGTAACGGCCCTGCAGTTCTTGAAAGTTTTCATGTCGGTGAAGACGTACACACCCAGGCTGTACTGGGGCATTTATTTCTTCCTCGGTGTTTATGGTGCCATTCTGGTAATGGGCTTTATGGGCATGTATCGCCAGTCTGCCCAAATAGTGCAGGTTAATGCAGGTGTAGCATCTCTTTTTGTTGTGCTCGTGGGCACCACAATAGCCCGAAAAGGCTACCGCCCTGCCAAGTTCTTTATGATAGCCTGGGTCATTTTCCT
>JAJNBR010000011.1 GCA_021156265.1 Flavipsychrobacter sp. | reverse complement strand
GAGATGTTAACAACCGTTATTTTTTTAAAAAACAGTCTAAACGTTAACAAATGTCAACATCGTGCAGGCAAACCCATTGACGGTCAATTCCCGCGTGTGTTAACAGTAGTCGGCAGCAAACCGTTTCGCTAACAAAATCGACAACAAACGACAACAAATGATGGGGTGTGTCAACATAAAATAGCCTTGCGGTCGGGAAGTTTACTTCTTTTTCTTCCCTTCTTGAGAGGGGCGTGCGCTGGCGTGCGCGTGTGCGGGGTGTGTCCACATGACATGAACTTCCGAAACACAATTCAACTTTTCCCATCGCGAGCCACCCACCCCTACACCCCTCCAGTGGAGGGGAAGTGTTGAACAAAGGTTATCATTTTACGTGCGACATTGTCGCACAAGGACACTGACGGATAATTTGTTATCAATGCTTTAACTGCACCGGCAATAAAAAAGCAGGCTTTTTAAAAACGGCGAAAACGGCAACAAAAGTTATCAACGCATAGGAAGAAATTTAATTGATGGCATGGCAAAAAATAAAGGCCTCCCGGAGGAAGCCTTTAATATGATAACAGCCCGTATGGGCGGTGTTACTAGTAGCGGTAGTGTTCAGCTTTGAACGGACCGTTCTTAGGAATACCCAGGTAGTCAGACTGGGCATCAGTCAGTTCATCCAGTACCACGCCAATTTTGGCAAGGTGCAGGCGGGCAACTTTCTCGTCCAGTATTTTAGGCAGAACGTATACTTTGTTCTCGTAGTTAGCGTGGTTGTTCCACAGCTCTATCTGCGCCAGTGTCTGGTTAGAGAAGGAGTTAGACATTACAAAGGAAGGGTGGCCCATAGCGCAACCCAGGTTCACCAGGCGGCCTTCAGCCAGTACGATCACTTCTTTGCCATCTATTGTGTACAGGTCAACCTGTGGTTTGATGGTGTTTTTAGTCTTGCCGTAAGCGCTGTTCAGCCAAGCCATATCGATCTCGATATCGAAGTGGCCGATGTTACAAACGATAGCTTTGTCCTTCATCAGGCGGAAGTGTTTTTCCGTGATCAGGTCGCGGCAGCCTGAAGCAGTAACGATGATGTCCGCTTCTTTTACAGCGTCTTCCATCTTCTTTACTTCAAAGCCATCCATAGCAGCCTGCAGTGCGCAGATCGGGTCGATCTCGGTAACGATAACACGTACACCTGCACCACGCAGAGACAGTGCAGAACCTTTACCTACGTCGCCGTAACCGCCTACAACAGCTACTTTACCGGCCATCATAACATCGGTAGCGCGGCGTATAGCGTCCACCAGTGATTCCTGGCAGCCGTATTTGTTGTCGAATTTAGACTTGGTAACTGAGTCGTTCACGTTGATAGCAGGGATAGGCAAAGTACCTTTCTGCATACGCTCGTACAGGCGGTGAACACCGGTAGTAGTTTCTTCGCTCAGGCCTTTGATATGCTGTACCAGCTCCGTGTAGTTGTCGAACACGATGTTGGTCAGGTCGCCACCGTCATCCAGGATCATGTTCAGCGGGCGGTCTTCACCACCGAAGAACAGTGTCTGTTCGATGCACCAGTCAGCTTCAGCTTGTGTCTGGCCTTTCCAGGCAAACACGCCGATACCTGCAGCAGCGATAGCAGCAGCAGCATGGTCTTGTGTAGAGAAGATGTTGCAAGAGCTCCAGCGCACTTCAGCACCCAGTTCTACCAGTGTCTCGATGAGTACTGCAGTCTGGATGGTCATGTGCAGGCAACCTGCGATACGAGCGCCTTTCAAAGGCTTTTGGGCACCGTATTCAGCACGGATAGACATCAGGCCCGGCATTTCCGCCTCAGCCAGTTTGATCTCTTTGCGTCCCCACTCAGCCAGGCTGATATCCGCTACTTTATAGGGAAGTTTGAAGTCGATTTCTGAACGAGTCATTGTACTCATAACAATTATAGTTTGCTAATTAGTTTTTTGGGAAGTGCGAAATTAAGCATTTCCCGGGTATTAACCTGATGATTAATATGAAATTATTTTGTCCTAAAGGCCGCCCATGTAGGCCCTGATCTTCTGGCTGGTAGCCTCGCTGACAGGTACTATGGGCAATCTCATCTGTTCCTGGCAGATACCTTGCATACTGAGTACGCATTTTACCCCGGCGGGATTACCCTCGGTAAAGAGCAGGTGGATACCTTCCAATAATTTGTAATGCAACTTGCGGGCTTCCTCGAACTTACCATTGAGGGCGTTGTTGACCATCCCGGTAAAGTCTTGGGTAAAGCAGTTGGCAGCAACCGAAATGACACCTTCCATGCCAATGGCTATCTGCGGCAGCACCAGGTCATCGTCGCCTGAAAGAACGGCGAAGTGTTCAGGTTTGCCTTGAACAAGTTCCATGCACTGGGCCATATTGCCGCTGGCTTCTTTAACGGCCACAATGTGTTTGAACTCTTTTGCCAGGCGCAGAGTGGTCGCCGGCAGCATATTGGTCACAGTACGTCCGGGAACGTTATACAGTATGATCGGCTTGGTAGTAGCCGAAGCGATGGCTTTGAAGTGCTGGTAAACGCCTTCCTGTGTAGGTTTATTGTAGTATGGTACCACACTCAATATGCCAGCCACTTTATCGAGCGGGTAAGTGGCGATGTTGTGCAGCACTTCGGCAGTGTTGTTGCCGCCGATACCACAAACCACGGGCACACGGCCATTACATTTTTCGATAACGAAGTTCAGCACCTGGAGCTTTTCTTCGTCAGTTAGCGTGGGTGTTTCTGCTGTAGTGCCAAGTGCCACCAAGTAGTTTACGCCGCCTGTTATCACTTGTTCTACCACCTTTTCCAGCGATGGGAAATCTATGTGTCCGTCTTTGTTGAACGGTGTTACCAATGCTACACCGGTTCCTCTGAATTGATTCATATGTTGTAAGGAGCAATCTCCCTTTTTATAATGACATATTATGCGTTTGTTTCTTCGAAGAATCCCATTTTAGAAAACTTCTCAATGCGTTTGTCGATGCGTGTTTCAGCCTCCAGTTTGTTCAGCTCTGAGAGTGATTTTACCAGGTATTGCTTTAATGTCTCCGCCATTTCCTCCGGCTTGGCATGTGCGCCGCCTAATGGTTCGGGAATAACATCGTCCACCAGCTTGAACTTGCTCATATCTTCAGATGTAAGACGTAACTGGTCGGCGGCCTTTTCTTTAAAGTTCCAGCTGCGCCACAGGATAGAAGAGCATGATTCGGGCGAGATTACAGTATACCAAGTGTTCTCCAGCATAACTACTTTGTCGCCTATGCCAATGCCCAATGCGCCGCCTGATGCGCCTTCACCGATGATCACGCATATCACCGGCACTTTTAAATTGATCATCTCAAACAGGTTACGGGCAATGGCTTCGCCTTGTCCGCGCTCCTCTGCTTCAAGACCGGGATATGCACCAGGAGTATCTATGAGCGTGATAATCGGCCGATTGAATTTTTCTGCCATCTTCATCAGACGTAGCGCCTTGCGGTATCCTTCAGGGTTTGCCATACCAAAATTGCGCATCTGGCGCATTTTAGTGTTGATACCCTTTTGCTGGCCCATTACCATTACCGGCATGCCGTCGAGTTCAGCCATACCACCTACCATCGCTTTGTCATCTTTTACCTGGCGGTCGCCATACAGTTCGCTAAAGTTGCTGAATATCTTTTCGATATAATATAATGTATACGGCCTCTCCGGGTGGCGGCTCAGCTGAACCCGCTGCCATGGGGTAAGGTTCTCATATATCTGCGAACGAGTCTTCTCAACAGACGCCTCAAGCTCGCGGATGGTATTGGTTACATCCACCTGGTTTTTTGCAGACATCTCTTTCAATTTGTCTATCTGCGCGTGCAAATCCTCGAGTGGTTTCTCAAAATCCAAAAACTGCATAGTAGTAGTTTAGTGTACAAAAGTAAGGTTTGAAATTTTTTAAAAGAAGATTTGCAGAATTGAAGAAATTGCCCTTATCTTTGCAACCCCAACAGGGAACATGGATCGGTAGTTCAGTTGGTTAGAATGCCGCCCTGTCACGGCGGAGGTCGCGGGTTCGAGTCCCGTCCGGTCCGCAAAAAGCCTGCAAGTTGATTGCAGGCTTTTTTGTTTTTATACCTGTAGCTATAGCTTATCTATTGATCCTCAAACATGTTCATTAATGAAGTAATTGAATACCAGCTTGCCTTCATTTGTATCAATCCCCGGCGGGGGCGGTCAAGGTCAAGTGTTACGAAAATTACAAGCGAGCTCAGCAAGCAAAAACCGACTCCGGTAAGCCAGTCAAAGAGTCCCTTGCCAATCGATAGATAACCCACAAAGAACGCCGCAATCACAGAGAGAATGAACAGCATGACCACAACGGTCTCGGGCACGCGGATCAGTTCACTATTTCTCGTTGCTTCTGCCATATCGAAGGTCTCATTTAAACCAGGTAACATTTGCCCCGAAATAATCACACTCGGATTTCTTTTTGAAAATCCGACAGCATGCTCCCATAATAATGCCTGATGGATTGCCTGGGCACCTTCGGCTGCAATTATTTTCTTTATGTCAGGTCCTGCAGTAATATAATCAATCCTTGCTTGTAGGTAATTTTTGAAATGCTTGCGCATAATAATACGATCGGCTTCGGGATACAGATCTGCGCGGAGGATCGCGGTACCAAGGGCGTTTGCTTCGGTAATAATAGCCTGGTGGCGGTTCTCATAACGCGTGCTGCTCATGCTAAAACAAAAAGCAAGTAAAAAAGCGGACAACCCAAAAATTGAACCATAGATAGTTGCGTTGGCAGGATTATCCTGGAATTCAGTTTTTAATCGCCGATGTTTTCCCAAATATGCCCCAAGCCTTATGGATATGATCATCAGTACAAACAGAATTGAGATGAGCACCCAGGCGTCTGTTTCCAACAGGAAAGGGAGTTTAACGTTGTGGTACATGGATAGACAGGTATGATGCATCTCAAGCTACAAGCATATCAATGCTTAGTAAATTTACCACGTTCCATCCAATTGGAGCTCAACCATTAAACCCATCCAGATAAGTACTTTTAAGGCTTAGTATTTCTTGCCAGTTTACTGAAGAGGCTAAGGAAATGTTCTCTCTGGCTTTTGGATAATGGTATCTCTTTGCTGTTGCTCATGATAACAAAACCGCTGGCTTCATATCTCCTAATATGGTTGAGGTTGATAATGTAGGAGCGGTGAACCTGGTAAAACATTGCGTCGTCAAGCAACTCTTTGAACTTTCCAATATTGTATGAGCTGAGGATTTCTGTTTCGTCGGTTATGATCTTTGTATAGGAGTTAACTGCTTCGAGGCAGATAATATCCTGAATATTTACATAGTCAATTGCTTTTCCACTTGGTATGCCTATCCTTTTTTGTATATGCACCTCGCTGCTCAATGCTTTTTTTGCCAGCCGTTTATTCCGGATCTTTTCCAGCACATTATCTAACGTTGCTACAAACTCGGTTTTGTCAATAGGTTTGACGATGTATCCGGCCGCAGACAATCTGAAAGCTTCCACTGCATAATCTGCATGAGCTGTTACAAAGATTACTTCGCTCTGCAGGTTGGGAGCATATCGAACCAGGTCCATTCCATTTTTATCCTGCATTGAAATATCGAGGAAGAGGATGTCTACGTCGGATGCACGTATCGCATCAATAGCATCATCCCACCTGGAGTAGGTTCCTACTACCTGGATGTTCTTATAAAATATTCCCAGGTTGTATTCCAGCAGTTCTATTGCTTTAATTTCATCATCTACGATGAGACAGGTGTAGTTATCCATTGGTACGAGCATTTTTAATAGTGATGATTACAGTAGTGCCAGTTTCCGGCAATTCTTTGTCAATGTATTTTATATCAATTCCGGCATTTTCATATTTATTGAAAATGTCAACGAGTTCGGCTATAAGTTGGCTGCCGTAAGATTCTCTTTCAGTGTTTTTTGCAGCTTCGCCAGCATATTTTCTGCCAACCCCGTTGTCATCTATTATGCAAGTCACCACGTTTGTGTGCCTGTCAGTAATAAATGCCAACTTCAGGTGACCGGGAGAATTCTTGGGCAAAAGACCATGGTTAATGGCATTTTCGACTACGGGCTGTAAAAGCAGGGAGGGAATATCTATTGTTTTCCCATTCGGGATATCCGTGATTATCTCATACGTAAATGCATTTTCAAACCTTGTTTGCTGCAGGTGTATATAATTTCGAAGATTGGCGATCTCTTCGCCCAGCGTAATATATCTGTTACGGGAAGATTTGAGATAAGATCTTAAGAGGCTGGAGAAGCTTGATACATGGTCATAAGCTTCATCCAGTTTCTTCTTCACAATGTAATGCAGTGTGGTGTTTAACGTGTTGAAAATAAAATGTGGATTTATTTGCGAATAGATCGATTTGATCTCCAGTTCCAATAGCCTGTTTTTCTTAATGTTGTTTTGTGTGATGATCTTCCGCGTAATGAACACGGTGGCAAGGATGACGACGCCAAGAAGAATTGTGCTTAATAGCCAGAGAACTACTTGTCCCGGATTGGTCTGCCACCAATAGGGGACAATGAGGATATTAAGTTTTATAGGGTTGCTTTTCCAAACGTCGTCTCTTAGTTTGAGAAGTAGTGAATAATATTTGCCCGGCCGAAGAGTTGACAAGATCAACTCATTGCTGTTCAACTCCTGCCATGATGAGTCTATGCCGTTTATCATATAGAGATACCTGACGTGACCGCTTCCAGAGGGCTTTATCAGGTCAAATGCAATTGTTCTGTTGTTCTGGTCAAAGGAAAAACTGTCATTGTTGTTTACGTCGACCAGGTCATTCGCGTAGGTTAGGGTCAACTTGAATGGTTGAATAGTTGAGGTGTTGTTTAAGGCAGCATCGCCGGGCAGATCAATAGTATACAGTCCGTTGTCGGTATTCATTAGCAATTTGCTTCCGGATACATGAGCGTCATATGCGTGCAGATAGTAACTGTATTTTTCGTTGTAATAAACGATGGGTTCCGAAAATTTTCCGGGGCCGAGGATTTTGCAAAACAATACACCGAATTTTCCGGTAGCTATTAGCATGTTGCCTTTCGTGAAAATGTTAGCTGAGGAAAGATCGCACTGATCGAAAAGCTGCTGACGGGAATAATTTTTGGGGTCTATGCAGAGAAGTTTGTCGCCGTCTTTTATCAGGATATTTCCAAACTTATTGTCTAGTACAACCAGTTCCACGCGGTCTATGCCAAGTGGTTTAAACAAATTGTCTGGTATCGTAACCAGCTTTTCTGTGTTGTGGTTGTGCAAAACAATTTTGCCTGTATTGTAAGCCCATACCAGGTGCCGAATGGAATCATAGGTGAGGCCCGTACACCTGTCCATGTGCAAGGATCGGGAATATAAGGTATCGTTTCTGATATAAGACTTATTAAAAGCACTGGACCCGATCGAGTATACGGTGTCGTTAATGATGAGGGCATCGGTTGCCGAATACCCGTAACCAAGCATCCCCTGGTCTATTTTGAACTTAATCAGATCGGTAACCTTACCTGTTCTGTAATTGAAAAGTGTCGGCGCATAATTAAGAAACAACAGCGACTGCTCGCCCTTGAATGGCAATATCTTCCTTATGCCATCATTGATTTGATAACGTTGGTATGTTATTTCACCGCGGTCAGTAACATAAGCCATCATGCCGGAGCCGGAGTTCCACCAATAGTGCATGTTTGCATCATTGCGTCCGACATGCTTGTATCCGACAGTATTGAATGACTCTATCTTTTTAAACGGCGAAATTTTCTGCGGTAGAATAAATAAGCCGTTGGTCCGTGTAGTAATAATTCTTCCCCAGAAATCGTTTTCCAGCACATAGGCTATGTCGGTAGGTAGTGATAAATAGCCCGCGGTCAAATCATTAACCGTAATAGTCTGAACCGTTTTCAAATTGCTGTCAAGCTTATAGACGCTGTCTCCTGCAAATACGTACAGGAACCTATTTGCGTGAATAGTGTTTTTGATAACGCCAGCCTGGAATATAATAGTATCCAGCTGGCAGGTAGCCAGGTTGACACTATAAAGATGGCGGGTCCCCGCTACCGGAGCTACATCGTAGTTATGGTAGGTAAACCAGGAGTGAAAGGTTTGTTTCGCAAAGCGAACAGGCCCATTGTAACTACATTGACTTTTTAGTTTAAGCTCCTTGCCGATAATGGAGTAAGTTGAGATAATGCTATCAGCATTTACACCAATTATTACTTCTGCTTTGTCGTTAAGCGTCCAAAACATTTCTATCCTGTCATCTTTCAGTTTGGTTAGGGTGTCATTCTTTTCTTTAAACAGGGAGAAACCTATCGTTTCGCGGAACTTAGTGAGAAAAACTATTCCATCTTTATATTCAAATACCCGGTTGGTCGACATGGTAAAGCTGTCATCATCGTAGGTTTCGTAGTATCGGTTTTTGTAGATGTATCCTAAAGAATTGGTAAAGCACAGCAGCCACAGCCGTTCTTTCTTATCAAGGTGTATGCTCCAAACGTCATTACTCGGTAATCCGTCCGATATTGTATAAGTTTTCAAGTCATATCCATTATACCGGGCTACGCCGTTTGCAGTTGCTATCCACAGATATCCATACTTGTCCTCTACGACTTGGTATACATGGTTGACTGGCAAACCGTTCCGGGCATTTAGATTTAACTGGCAGCATGCATCCCGGCTTTCAGCAAGGCAGAATAGGAATAGCAGCAGTGAGTACAGCTTGCGGGAGGTCATGGATGCAAATACAAGTTTTCTGCTTCCCCGTACACAGGAAGCAAGAGCAGCTAATATACAGCTACCAACCTTATTTGGTCAATAATAGCAGTACTGTATATGTGTATTTAGCTACTTTCCTTTAAATGATAGAAAAATACAACGGGTACGTTTCTCTATGTCGATGAACGTTTCAATGGCCACTTTCAACAGGTGAAAGTGTACTTTGGTACAGGGAAACAGTGTTAACTGTTTAGTTAAATAGCTTCCCGACGCTGGCATGTTTGGCCCTTTTAATGTAATTTTAATTATCGACCCGCCTTGGTTTTCATAAAATAGCGACGGCTAGTAATTATATTTAAAACAAATGTCGGCTACTATTGCTTGAGGTAATTTCAAAGGCTTATGAAACAGAACATCTTACTTGTTGAAGACGAAAAAAAGATTGCAGACACTATCCAGGCGGGTTTAGGAGAGTACAATTACAATGTGGTTACCGCATATAATGGGTTGGAAGGGAAGGATCTCTATTACTCAGGTAAGTATGACCTGATCATCCTGGACATCAATTTGCCGGTAATGAATGGTTACGAGTTGTGCAAAATGATCAGGTATAAGGATAAGCAGGTACCTATAATAATGCTTACCGCAATGGATTTTACAGAGAACAAGATCGAAGGCTTTGAGGCCGGTGCGGATGATTACATAGCAAAACCCTTTGAATTCAGGGAACTTGTGGCCCGAATAAAAGCTCTGCTGCGCAGGGCGGACTTCAAAGGTGCTGAGGCAGAGGAAAAAGTTTTGAAACTTGCCGACCTGGAAATGAATGTGGACAGCAAAGAAGTGAAACGGGGAGCTAAAAAAATAGCGCTTACAGCGAAAGAGTTTCAACTGCTTGAATATCTGTTAAGGAAGCGTGGTAAAGTAGTATCGAGGGCTGATATTGCAAAAGATGTCTGGGATATTGATTTCGATACACAAACCAATGTGATAGATGTATACGTGAATTTTTTGCGTAAGAAGATAGACAAGGACTTTACCCCGAAATTGATACATACACAAGTGGGAATGGGATACATTCTCAAGTCTGATGAAGATTAATGCCGCTCAAGTATAGAATTACGCTAGTTTATACCTTCATAGTAACAATCATCATGTTGCTATTGTGCTGGGCTATTTACTTCTATTCGGCGCAAAACAGGGTAATTCAGTTCCAGGAGCGCCTGTACCGCAAAGCCTACAGTACCGCGGTTCTTTTAAAGTCGCAACGATTCAATGCCGACGAGGTAAAAGCTATCAATGAATCAGGTAACAGTTCTTTGTTCCGTAAGAGTATAAATGTGTATGATGCACAAAACAACCTGGTATTCACTTATCGTGATCCTGATGCGCTACCATTGGTGGTGAACAACGCAGTACTGCGAACTGCCAAGCAGCGAAAAAAATATTTTTTTGGGTGGGATGGTAGGGACGCCGTAGCCATAAACTATAAAGATGCGGTCAATGAATACACCGTCATTGTAGCATCGTACGACAACGATAGGGTGGAATGGCTGTCGAAACTTCAGGCGATCCTGGCCGTTTGCTTTTTTGGTAGCATCAGTATAGTGATCATTACAGGCTATGTCTTTTCACTTGGCCTGGTAAGCTCGATAAGAAACCTCACAAACAGGATCAACCGCATTTCGGCCGACAACTTCCTTTACCGGCTAGATACAGGTAGCGGTAAGGATGAATTACAGCAACTTGGCACTACGATCAATGAGCTACTAGACAGGCTTCAGCGCTCATTTGATACACAGCGACGCTTTATTGCAAACGCATCGCACGAGTTGTCGACGCCTTTGACTGCTATCACCAGCCAGTTGGACGTCGCATTGCAAAGAGAGCGAACCAATGAAGAGTACAAAAAAATAATCAAATCGATAAAGGATGACGCAAAAAGGCTCGGGTTGCTGGTTAAAAGTCTTCTTGAAATAGCTAAGGCAAGCGACTCGACCGGTGGTATCGAATTGGCCTCTGTTCGGATTGACGAATTGTTGATGGGCATTCCAACCGAAATGAAAAAGATCAGTAAGCTATATGAGGTAGAACTGGTGTTTGATGAATTTCCGGAAGAAGAAGATCAAACCGTTGTGTATGGAAATATGCCGCTATTGTACAGTGCGATCAAGAATATCATTCACAATGCCTGTAAATTTTCGCCCGACAAAACAGCCTTTGTAAAATTGAGCTTTACCCCCACCTATATTGTAGTGACGGTAAAAGACAACGGGCCAGGTATAGCTCCTGACGACCTGGAGCATATTTTTCAGCCGTTTTTCCGTGGTTATAAGCAGAATAATCTGATATATGGCTCGGGCCTGGGGTTGGCGCTGTCTAAACGTATTGTCGATCTTCATAAAGGCGATATTCGTGTCGAGACCGAGGTGGATAAAGGCACTACATTTGTTATAACCTTGCCGATCGAAAGGTTGGAAAAAGAGGTCTATAACAGTGAAACGCCTGACTATTCTACGCTGAATTAGTTTTTTTTGCAGTTTGTATTTATATCGTCGAACTATATATTTTTGCACCAAAACCAAAACGAATGAAAAAACAAGCACTTTTATTGATGGCCGGAGGCTTGATCTCGCTTGCGTCATGCACCACTGAAACCCATGAAAGCGACATGTCGCAAGTCCAGATAGACTCAGCAGTTAATGCGCGGGTGGAAGAAATAAGGCTGGAAATGATGCGCCAGAACGATTCCCTGATCACTGCTATGGCACAGTTGAGGGCAGATTCTATAATTGCTGCAATGAAAGGCGGCTCGTCGGTGACCACAAAAACTACTACTACCAGGACTACTACTGTAAAGCCTAAGGGTTCACCAGCGGCTACTACAAGCACGCCGTCATCCAATACTGGTACCAACCGTCCAAGTCAACCGACTAACACTGGTAAAAATACAGGCGAGCAAGGAACTAACACAGGTAAGAAAGGAACCGAACAAAACCAAGGCACAAACACAGGTAAGCGATAGATCAGCTTAAAGAAAAAAAGCAGCCGTATGGCTGCTTTTTTTATGAATTATGTCAAGGTTATTTTGACAACGTAGCAGTACAGTTGTCGATAGTGGCGCCGAAGGATGCAGTATAATTAATGGTAAGCACACCATTTGCCAAGGTGCCTGTAGCATTCATTTGCGTGCTGCACTTGTTGTCGTTTACAGTAAGGGTATTGCCGCTAACAGTTCCGTTAAATACGATGGCACCAGTTACTGTGCAGTTGTAATTGCCAAGGTTGGACACTACTACCTTGGTTGGGTCGCTGGCATCTGCGGTAATGATAACCTGGTAAGGATTTGAAGGGGTAGTTCCGCATGTTTCAGCTACCGACCATGTACCTACAAATTTCGCGTTAGATTTGGTGTCGCAAAGTGTTCCCTCCCAGCCTGTAGAACATTGGCACACACCATCGACGCAAGTGCCGCCGTTCTGGCAAACTACATCTTCGCATTCGTCTTTGTTACACGCTGTGTAAGTCATAGCTGTGAATGCGCCTAAGGCAAGAAGAGCGGAAAAAGCAATGTTACGGATTGATTTCATAGATAGTCAAATTTTAAGTTAGAAGTTTCAAATGCTGTGCCAAAAATACAACTGCGATGTATAGCATCCAAAGTTATTTTGAACAAATCTTTTTTTTTAAGCCGCATTTTTGCTATCAATTGTCCTTCAGAAGTTTATTTGAAGCAATTGCAGTTAATTCGTTATCAACGTGCTTGTTGTTTACATTTGTTTATGCGTATTCTTTGGACTATAGTCCTTTCATGCTTGCCTTTTTTAGCTATTGCGAAGTTTGAATACAATTACGATCAGCATTGCCGTAAGGCCTATACTCATTTTCTGAGCTTGCAGGTTAGCGAAGGCAATGCAGCCATCATAGAAGCGGTGAAAAATGATCCCCGGAACCTGATGGCTACCTATATCGCGGATTACGAAGACTGTATTCTTCTTCTGTTTAATGGCGACAGGGCAGAACTGGAGCAAAGGAAGTCGCATATGAGCGCCCGGTTGGAATTGCTGGAAAAAGGGGACCAGGCATCGCCCTGGTATCGCCTTTGCAGGGCGGGAGTTTACATGCACTGGGCTCTTATATATATGCGGTTTGGCGATAACCTAAAAGCAGCAGGTGCATTCAGAAAGTCGTTTACCCTCCTGCGTGAGAATAAGAAGCTCTTTCCGGCGTTTAGCTACAACAATGTTTTTCTGGGACTTGAGGAAGCAATTATAAGTACCATACCCGGCGATTTTAAATGGCTTGCCAGCGTTTTTGGAATGAAGGGCGATCTGAAAAGCGGCATGAGCAAGTTGAGCGGTTTTTTGCAATTGCACAATGAGCAAGACCTGCTTTACCGCGAAACTCTGTTGTATGAAAACTATCTGCGTTTTTACCTGATGTTTCAGCAACAGGAGGTTTGGTCTTACATAAATAGCAGCACCTTTAAGGTGGAGGACAATTTATTACACCTGTTTTTTAAAGCCCACCTGGCATTAAATTACCGTAAAGCAGATATAGCGCTTACAACTTTACAAAAAGCAAAACAACTTCAGGAATACAATTTGTTTCCAATACTGGACTATGAAATGGCCTCGGCATATCTGCTCGCGCTTCATCCAGCTGCACCCGAACATTACCGCAGGTATATTTCGAGAACGAAAAGTAGAATGTTTGTCAAAGAGAGCTGGATGAAGATGGCGTACTCCTATTACATTTCGGGCGATAACGATAACGCCGAACGTTGCAGAGCGCAGATTTCAGGGTGTGGGTCGCTGCTGGTGGACGCAGATAAGCAGGCCCAACGTTTTGCAGAATCAAAGGAATGGCCTAACAAAATTTTGCTGCAAGCACGTTTATTGACGGACGGTGGGTATAATAGTGCGGCTTATCAAAAACTAAGTGGCATCAAACAAAAGGACCTCACGTCGGAATGCGAAAAAGTGGAATATTACTTTCGTATGGCGCGAGTGTACGATGAAATACAGAACGACGAAAAAGCTATCGCTCTTTATAAACGCGCTGCTGAAGCTGGCAGGTATCGAAAGGAGCACTTTGCCGCCAGAGCTTTGTTGCAAACGGCATTTATTTATGAAAAAAGAGGTAATAGAACAGCTGCTGTTGCTAAATTCAATGAATGTCTGAGCTTACGGGGGCATGACTTCCAGAATTCAATAGATCAGCAAGCCAAAGCAGGAATTAATCGCCTGTCAAAATAAAATTATCATAATAACTGCCGTAATTCCATGTGTTTCAACTGATTAACAAAAAAAACGAATATGGGTTTTAATCTTATTTTAATCCTATTTTAATTAGTCTTTAATCCCTATTTAATATTTTAGATTTCTTATAAAACTAACTTTACGAATGACTTTGTGTGCAATACTGAAGATTTTGCAATAACGTTAACACAAGCTGTTAAATTTTATTTAAATAAACGTTCTTAAATAGGAGTAAATGAAGCACTTTAACAATCTACGGCAGCTATGCCTTGTGTCGCTTTTATTGGCACTTTCGGCAATTCCTGCATTCGCCCAGCCCTTATCGGGTACGTACACTATTGGGGGAACCAGTCCAAGCTATGCGACGCTAACAGCGGCGGTCAATGATCTAAACTCGAAAGGTGTCTCTGCGCCGGTTACCTTCAACATCCGGACGGGTACTTATACCGACCGGGTAATTATCGGTTCAGTAGCCGGGGCAAGCTCGACCAACCGCATTACATTTAAAGCGGAAACCGGAAATGCTGCCGACGTCACGATCAATAACTCTGCGTCGACAACGACTGACAACTTTGTTTTCAAATTGAACACCGCGAATTACATTACCATTCGCAACCTAACGCTGGCCACCAGCAATAGTACTTATTGTACTACGGTAGATCTGGCCGGTGCGTCGGCGTTCGATAGTATTGTATCGTGTAACCTTAATGGACCGATATCAACCTATACCGGTTACTACGGTGCGTTGATCCATTCATACACGCAGACCACTTCCAACATTGTGATCAAGAATAACAATATCACCAACGGTGGTAGTGGTATATACCTGTACCAGTCAAGTGCAGGTGCTACTTATAATAACTACATTATCGAGGGTAATAACTTCTCGGGTCAGTATTATATGCCGACCTATTTGTATTACACCCGCGATCTGAAACTCCGTAATAATACTTTTACCAAAACTACCGGCTACGGTTATACTGTTTATTCATATTATGCATATGATGCCTACGAGTGTACAGGCAATATCATAAATATGAATAACTGTAACCTGTCTACCGTGTACGGCTTGTTGAACGCTTATTGCCAGGGTAGCGCAAGCAATCCGGCAAAACGCGCACTTGTTGCCAACAACACGTTAACGCACACGAATATCACACAGTCGATCTATGCTATTTACAACACCGGTTCGACGTTCATGACATTCCGTGACAATACGGTTAACTCTACTACCACTTCAGGTGGTTATGTAGTGATGGATCAGTCTTGCCCGGGCATGATCTTCCGCGGCAATAATATAACTTATAACTCCAACTCTACTACTTATTGCTACCAGACCTACCAGTCTGATAATGCGATCATCGACAGCAACACATTTAATGTAAACGTTGGTGCCGGTGCATATTATCCTTACTACTATTATCCAACCAACGTAGCTGTAAGGAATAACACTTTCAATATTACCTCTACAACCGGTACGATCCAGGGTGCTGTTTATGCTGTTTATACTACCAATAACTCAGGTTTTGAGATTTCGGGTAACCAGTTCAACGTTAGTTCAACTTCCGGTACTGTTTATGGTGTATATGTATCGGGTACTACGGGCACGCCCGATATGGGACTGAAGGTATTTAATAACGTGATGAACGTAAAAACGTCCGGTACAAACTATGGTTTCTACTGTCCGACGCTTGTAGGTAACAACCAGTTTTACAACAACACCTTCCATAGTCGCGCGACCGGCAGCACTAACTATTGCTTTTATATTGCACCGTCCAGCGGATCTAATATTGTTCAAAACAATATTTTCTCGCGTACAGGCACTACAGGCGTAATGGCCTATATCGGCAATGCTGCACTGTCTAATGTTGATCACAACCTGTATTATGCTACATCCGGCAACCTTGTGCAGAGCACAACGGCTACAGCTAGCTTCAGCAACCTGCAAGCCTGGCGTAACACAACCGGTAAAGACAAGAACTCACTGGTATACGATCCCGGTTATATTAGTGCAACCTCTGCTAACATTGCAGACCTGGCACCAGATGTAACTAATGCAAATGCATGGGCGCGTAATGGCCGTGGTAACCACATTCCGGGTAACAACAAGGATATTAATGGCGCAGTGCGCGCAATAGATCGCCCGTCAGGTGTTCCTGATATCGGTGCTCATGAGTTTACACCAACGGCTACACCTCCTGCTGCTACAGCTAACCCAGCTGCACCGGTAGCCAATGGCACACAGGTATTTACGCTTGGACAAGATACAGTAGTGACGATTGCATGGGGTGCATCTGTTCCTCCATCCGCGCTAACTGTAAGGCAATATACAGGTACTGTTCCTCCTACTATTTCTTCAGTAAGCGGCAACAACATGTATTTTTATACTGACGTGAACGTTCCGTCTGGTACTTATGGTCATACATCTAATCTTTATTACCAGGATCCCTGGGCAGGTACTGTCAGCAATGAGTCTTCACTGAGGCTGGCCAAAAAAGATGGTGCAAACCCTTGGCTGGTCTATACTCCCGGTGTGAGCACTACTAACACAACCCGCAACATTATCACCACAACAGGTAGCAACAACTTCGGTTTGCATACCGGTGTTGACCAGGGTGACAATGCGGGAACCAACGTGTTGACTGCCCCTGTTGCTCCGTTCTGTACCGGTAACCAAACGGTAATGGCGCAGATCAAAAACAGCGGTAACAATATACTGAACAATGTACAGGTTGGCTGGAGTGTTGACGGCATCGCACAAGCGCCACTCAATTATACTACAGCAATTAACACACTGGGTAGCGGTCTTGGCAATACAGCCACTGTCAGCCTCGGTACGGTGAACTTCGGTGCAACACCTAAAGTGATCAAGGTATGGACATACCTACCAAATGGTGTTCCGGATGTATTTACCTCCGACGATACCATTACGGTAACGCTTCGTTCATCGCTCAGCGGTGTATATACAATTGGTGGTACAACGCCAAACTATACAACTATACAAGCTGCGATCAACGACTTGAACTCGTATGGTGTGTGCGGTCCTGTATTCTTCGATATACGTAACGGTACATACAGCACTAACCAGTACGTGTTGAAACCGGTAATAGGTGCCAGCGCTGTTAACAGGATCACTTTCAGGTCTGAAACAGCAAACCCGGCAAACGTTACTGTGTCATTCAACGTTACCTCGACTGCAAATAACTACGTATTCCTGCTGGATAGCGCAAAATATTTCACATTCAAGGATCTGACTGTAAGGTCTACCAACACTACTTACGGTTATTCTTTCGAATTCCGTAACCTCGCGGCCTTTGACTCGATCGTTGGCTGTAGAATGAATCCGGCTGCTACAACTTCATCGTCGGCTGGTGGTATTTATGCATACCAAACCTTCAAGGGCTCTGATATCTTCGTGGCGAACAATACATTTACAGGCGGTTATTATGGCGTGTATGTGTATGGCCTGTCGGCAGCGCCAAGCCGTCGCTTCACTATCGATGGTAATACGTTCAACAACCAATATTACTATGCGGTAAATGCGTATTATGCAAACGAGCTGAAGATCCACAACAATGCATTTAACGGACCGGGCTCTAACCCTTCCTACTGGTACCCGATCTATACATACTATTGTAATGATGGCCGCCAGATCGTTGGTAATACCTTTACTTCCAACAGCAGCGCCACTACTTACATTTACCCGATCTATACATACTATTGTACAGGTGCTCCGGGTTCGTATGGTTTGATCAGGAACAATACCTGGAATATTACCAATACCAATGGCTCAGGTTACGTCTATTACTATAATTACCAAAGTGTTTTTGACAGCGTTGTTAATAACACGATGAACTTTAATTCGAACTACTATATCTATAACTATTACTACTATCCGTCGAACAACTATTTTGCGCAGAATACGCAGAACTTCAACGCAGGGTACATGTATAGTTATTGGTACTGGTCAGGCACAACTAACAATATAGTTGAGAACAATACAATGAACTACTCAGGTACCAACTACTGGTACTGGTATCAGTATTATTATAACAATGCCATCGTTCGTAATAACCTGATGAACCTGACATCAACCGGTACATCTGTTTATAACTACTTCTATTATCCAAACAATACCTTGTATGAGAATAACACCGTAAACGTAACTGCTGCAAGCATTGCATATGGTTTATTGGTACAGGGTTCTAGTGGTACTTATCAGAATACTACCTTCAGAAATAACAGGTTCAAGGTAATTTCTAATGCCTCTACAGCCTACGGCTTCTATAATGCTTCGAACGACAAGTCTTATTTTTACAACAACGTTGTAACTGCGCAGGGCTCTACGAACTATGCGTTTTACTGTGCATCGCCGGTATGGGTGGAAGCATACAATAACACCTTAGTGAACAAAAATGCGAGTGGTTATGTATTATACTCTACCAACACAGGCAGTGCTTTTTTGAAGCTTCGTAACAACATAATTTACAGCAGCGCTGCCACCAGCGGTATGTATTTTACCTCTGCAACTGCAGCCAACCTGAACAGTGACTACAACAACGTGTTTGTAGGTGGTACTAATAAGTTTGCAAATCCGACTAACTATACCTCGCTGAGCGCATGGAGAAATGCAACCGGCCAGGATATGAACTCACTGATGTTCAACCCGGGCTTTACCAGTCCATCTACCGACAACTATGTTCCGGATGCGACGAATAGCTTTAGCTGGTCATTGAATGGTCGTGCAGAACATATCGCAGGTAATAACAAAGACTTCCTGGGTAATACGCGTGTAACAACTAAAGCTGCCGGTGTGCCGGATATTGGTGCTTATGAGTTTACTCCTACAGCAACTCCGCCTTCAGCCACAGCAACTCCTGCTGCTCCTGCTGCAGGTATCACACAAACCTTCACTCTTGGTGAGGATACTGTAGCTACTGTAAGCTGGGATGCCAGTGCAACTGTACCGTCTACTATCGATGTTAAACAGTACAGTGGTGTGCAGCCGCCGACATTTATCGCGGCTAACTCAATGTATATATATACAGACATCGTTGCCGGTAATGCGCTGCACAGTACTAAGTTCTACTATAAAGATCCGCAAACCGGTACTACTATCGGTGAGAGCGGTTTGAGGCTGGTGAAGAAAGACGGCGCAAATCCGTGGACTGTATTCAGTAATCCGCAAACAGCAACGAATGCCGTGCTGAACTCTAATAACACAACAAACCTGAATGACTTCGGCTACCATACATTGACCGACGTTCCTAACAATGCTTCTACAACCGACCTGGTAGCGCCTGTTACCGCGTTCTGCGCGCCAAGCACCCAGGAGGTTAAAGTGAAGATCAAGAATACAGGTAATAACATTTTGAATTCTGTTAAGATCGGTTGGACAAAAGATGGTGTTCCTCAGTCTACTATCACTTACACAACCCCGATATATACGTTTGGTAGCCCTCAAGGTAACGAAGCTATCATTTCGCTTGGTAACGTAACGTTCTCTAACTCGAACGCTATCAACTTTGTGGTATACACCTTCAGCCCGAACAACGCAACTGATCCGGCACCTTCTGACGATACGTTGAAGTTCTCGATCAAACCTTCACTGAGCGGTACTTACACTATCGGTGGTACTACACCTGATTACCTAACAGTTCCGGATGCGATCAAAGATCTGAACCTGTATGGTGTGTGCGGTCCGGTGGTATTCAATATCCGTGACGGTAACTATACTGATGGCGGACGCATCAACGCTCCGTTGCAAGGTAGCAGCGCAGTGAACCGCGTAACATTCCAATCTGAAAGCGGTATCGCTAATAACGTAGTGATCACGCACGCTGCAACCAGCATCACAGACAACCATATCTTTGGCCTTGCTAACATATCCTACATAACTCTGCGGAACCTGAAGATGGTAACTACAAATGCCAGCTTTAGTACTTCGATAGATATGAGTGGTTCTGCTTCGTACGACACAGTCATCGGCTGCATCCTGCAGGCGCCGACAAGTACATCGAGCAGTTATCAGACTTCGCCATTACAAGGATATACCCCGGCAGTAACGGGTACCATGAACGTAATTCGCAAGAATACGATCACGAATGGTGGTACTGGTATTTACCTGTATAGTACAGGTGGTGCTAGCAAGAATATTATAGACAGCAATACCATCACCGGCCCGGGATACTATGGAGTATATCTTAACTACCATAATGGTATCAAGTTCCGCGGTAACACAGTTACTACCGCAAGTTCTGCTGTTTATGGTTTCAATATGCAGTACTGCTATGCAAGTGGCACTACTTCTTCCGAGATTGTTGGCAATACGTTGAATATGAATGTCAACAGCACTGCTTATCCGATATATACTTACTACTTCAATAACGGTGGATCTAACTCCGTAAGAGGTAAAATAACTGATAACGTCGTTAATGTTAATAATGGTGCGGGTAGTATATACAACTATATGTATTATCACTATTATACTGACCATACTAACAACGTCGTTAGCCTTACCGGTGGGTATTTACTGAATTATGAGGGTTACAATTCTTACTATTCAACCTGGTCTAAGAATAAGTGGACTGTGAATGCTGGTTATGGTTATGCTTTGTATCCTTCTTATTCACAGTACTGTAAGTTTACCAACAACGCGCTTACTGCGAACTTCGGTAGTACTTCCACAGCTTACGGTGCGTATTGCTATGGCTTAATCAGTGATACTATGGTTAACAACTCGTTTGTTATCAACAGCACTTACTCGAGCAGCAACGCAGTGTACTTCTATCTGAGCAGCGCTGGTAGCTATCTTCGGAATAACCTCTTCGCTAACTATAGCAGCGCTCCCGGTGGTATTGGTGCCTACATGTATGTGGCTGCAGGTAGTAGCTCGGATTATAATAATATGTGGGCAGCAAGTGGCAGTCATATATCTAACAACGGTGCAGCCGCTACTTTACAACAATGGCGTACGGCTAGTAGTAATGACAGGAACTCCCTGTGCTACGATCCGGGTATCATGAACTCTGCTTCAGACGCTCATCCTGATCCGAACAATCCTGCATCATGGTCATTGAACGGCCGTGGCGAGCATATAGGCTGGAATAACACCGACCTTGAAGGTAACCCGCGTGTTACTACACTGGCAGCAGGTGTACCTGATATCGGTGCCTACGAATTTGTACCAAACAGCACGCCGCCACTGGCTACAGCTATCCCTGCAACACCTGCAGTAGGTAAGCAAACATTTACATTTGGCCAGGACACTGTAGCTGTTATTGACTGGAAAGTGAACTCACAGATACCAAATAATGTGGATGTACGCCAGTACACAGGTACGGTGCCTCCAAGCTTCCCAGCAGTTGGTCATATGTACTTCTATACAGATGTGAGCGCAGCTAACAGCACTTACGACTTTACAGCGGATATGTACTATGATGATCCGTGGAGAGGTACTATTACCACGGAAGGCAACATCCGTATGGCTAAAAAACTGAACCCGCAGGCATGGCAGGCGTACAACAGCCCGCTGAGCAGCGTGGATGTGACCCGCAACATCATCCGTGCAGGATTGACCAATGTAGGCTACATGACCGGTATCGAAGACGGTGGCTTGTTCTCCGCCATCATCACACCTCAGGGTTCAGGTATCTTCTGTCCTGGTGGCAGCGTGGTACTGAATGCGAATACAGGTATCGGCTACACTTATCAGTGGCAGTTCAATTATGCAGATATACCTGGTGCTACAGGTCCGTCACTGACTGCAACGGCAGCAGGCGATTATACGGTTAAGATCACCAATACGTCGAATGTAACGGCAACTTCACTGGCTTACCTGGTGACGATAGTTGCACCACCTGCAGCACAA
>JAJNBR010000197.1 GCA_021156265.1 Flavipsychrobacter sp. | reverse complement strand
TCCACAACCAGGAGAGCCCTGCGGAGGACGATTATTATTTTATGAAAAAAGGCGGCATGCAAACATTGCTACACGGCGTGGGTATCAATGATGATTTCTTTGTACCCTCCGGCAAGTCGTCTTTGCAAACTTACCTCGAGTGGTTGTCGCCGAAGCATCGTTTCCTTTTTGTGCACAATACCTACACCAAACGTTATGATGTGGAAGCCGCAAAAGCATTGCTGCATGAAATGTCGTGGTGTATTTGTCCAGGAGCCAATTTATATATCGAGAATGCACTTCCTGACATAGGCATGTTTATACAGGAAGGATTGAATATTTGTATCGGTACAGACAGCCTCGCTTCCAATCATCAGCTCTGCGTCCTCACAGAACTATATACGATCAAGCAGCATTATCAGCACCTTGACTGGGAACAACTCTTACGCTGGGGAACCTACAACGGTGCCCATGCGCTGCAAATGGATGACCTCGTAGGAAGTATTGCGCCCGGTATGCAGCCAGGTATTTTGCAGGTCAAAGGCATTGATTCCGGTCAAAAGCCGACTGTTAAACGCATTAAATAAGAAAGCCGGTGATTGATCACCGGCTTTCTTTATTGTGCTTTGTTGAAAGGTTATTTAGTCATAGGCTCGTCCTGCGACAGCTTGAATTCCCTCGTCACCTCTGTTTCCGGGCCGTTTACTCGGTCACCGTTCTGATCTACCAGTGTCAGCGTAATGCTGTTTTTACCCATCGGCAGGTTTTTCAGGAAACGTGGTTCCCATTCGGTCACCATGAAGGTAGTATCTACCCCATTGCCGGTAACATGCGCTTTTACCTGGTTGCCGCCTTGCCCTAACGTAGTGTTCATCACATAAAAATCAAATAATACATTTTCTACATCCTTACCCAGGTAGTCACCCTTAGGGCGGCTGTAAAATACCATCGGTGTTGTCGGGGTGGCCATTTTTTGCAGCTTGCCGTCAGCATCTATTTTAAAATGATACAGCGCCGATGCGCCTTTGCTTTTCAGAGATTCGTGATAGGAGCGGGACAGGAATACCAGTACATTATGTTCCGAATTTTTGGCTACCACTGTTTCGTGTTTTGGCTCGTACAGTGCTACATAGGGTTTGTTGTCCAGGATAAAATGTATGTGCTGGCCTTGTGCTGAGTTGTTGCACAGCTTTCCGCCAGCATCGGCAGTTTGGGTTTTCAGCTCGTAGTTTTTTACATTGAAGTTGAAGGTCAGCTTTACCGAATCAGCACCCCGAGGGGCCGCCATCACATTGCCGATCGTCAGGTTGGCTCCGGGATATTCTGGAGAAGGACTCACATCCGCCAATGAAATAGAACGCATTTCCAGAGCTGCTGCCACTTCTACACTATCAGTTGTGGTGGTGTCGGTGGTCGACTCGGAGTTGCCGCATGATGCAAACAACAAAGCGCTGCCAATGGCAACAGGCAATAAATTCTTCATAGTCATTCCGATAAAATTTGCTCAAATCTAAGAGGTTTGTTTAACAAACATCACATTACAATTTTCAGAAAATTTTAAGTTTTTGACTCTGGTCTATAAAAGCAAGAACTGATTACATTTGTTCTCTAAATTTAAGGACATGCCCGGGTTTGAACTATTTGGCGCGGAAGAGCGCAAGGAGGTAAACGACGTACTGGAAACTGGTATACTAATGCGTTACGGTTTTGACGCACAGCGTAAAGGAATGTGGAAGGCTAAAGAGCTGGAACAGGAGATCACGAAAACTTTTGGCTGCGAACATGCGCAGGTAGTGAGCAGTGGTACAGCAGCGCTTACGCTGGCTATGGCCGCTCTTGGCATTGGAGCTGGTGATGAGATTATCATGCCAACCTTCACTTTCGTGGCCAGTTTTGAGGCAGTTATCTCTGTAGGAGCAATACCCGTTTTGGTTGATATAGACGAAACACTAACGGTTAACCCTAAAGCAGTTGAAGCAGCGATTACTCCCCGCACTAAAGCTGTAATGCCCGTACATATGTGCGGCAGCATGGCCCAGCTCGATGAACTGAAAGCTATCTGTGATAACCACAACCTCATTCTACTAGAAGACGCCTGCCAGGCAATAGGGGCTACTTATAAAGGGAAGTCAGTAGGTACAATAGGCCATGCAGGTACTTTCTCCTTCGATTTTGTGAAGATCATGACCTGCGCTGAGGGCGGCGCCGTGCTGACCAATAACCACGAGGTTTATCAAAAAGCGGATCAGTTCAGTGATCATGGCCACGACCACCTCGGTAAGGACCGCGGCGCGGACCTACACCCTTACCTAGGTTATAATTTCCGCATATCAGAACTGCATGCTGCAGTAGGTGTTGCGCAGATCAGGAAGCTGAGTTCCTTCCTCGAGATACAAAAGAAGAACCATGGTATTATATATAATGCACTGAAAGACGTTCCCGGCATCAGCTTCCGCGTGATACCTGACCCGTCTGGCGATACAGGTTCTTTCCTCTCATTTTTCCTGCCGAAAGAAGACATGGCGCGTACCGCCGCTGCCGAACTGGCTGCTGCCGGTGTTGGCGGTAACTTCTACTGGTATGATAACAACTGGCACTACCTGCGTAAATGGCAACACCTGCAAAATGGCGCTTTCATGCACCGTGTATCTGAGGAACAACGCAAGCAGGTGATGCACTACGCCAATATGGCCTACCCTGCCAGCGATGCGATCATGGGCCGTTGCATCTCTTCATCCATTAGCCTGCTGTGGACGGAAGAACAGGCAAAGGAGCGGGGAAAGCAAATAGCTGGTATCCTAAGGAACGTGATCGAGAAAAGTGTAGTGAACATTTAAGAGCATTTTTGCATTTTGACTGTTACATTGCGTTTTTAATCCATGCTGACAACTGCTGAAATACTTAAAAAGGTTAGGCGGATAGAGATAAAGACAAAGGGGCTGAGCAATCACATCTTTGCGGGCGAGTACCACTCAGCCTTTAAAGGACGTGGTATGTCCTTTAGCGAGGTACGTGAATACACACCGGGCGATGATGTAAAAGCCATCGACTGGAATGTGACGGCGCGTTTCTCTCATCCCTTTGTGAAAGTATTTGAAGAAGAACGTGAGCTTACGGTGATGCTGGTGGTTGATATCAGTAGCAGTTCATTGTTCGGTGCGCACCAACGGTCGAAACGTGAGCTTATTACCGAGATATGCGCTGTTATCTCTTTTTCGGCTGCTACCAACAATGATAAGGTGGGCGTTATCTTCTTCAGCGATAAAGTGGAGAAGTTCATTCCGCCGAAGAAGGGCCGCAGTCATATACTCCGTATTATTCGTGAGCTGATTGCGTTTGAGCAGGAGCAAACCACCGGAACAAATGTGCAACTGGCGCTGGATTACCTGAACCACATACAAAAGAAAAGATCTATCGCTTTTGTTCTTAGTGATTTTGTAAGCGGACCATATGAACAAGCTTTGCAACTGGCCGCACGCAAGCATGACCTTGTAGGTATTCACGTCTATGATAAATACGATCGTGAATTGCCTTCAGCAGGCTTAGTTCAGGCGATGGATGCCGAAACGCGGCAACTGGTGTGGCTGGATACTGATGATAAAAATGTTCGCTACCATTACACCGGGCAGTTCGAGCAACAAAAAAAATATTGTATACAGGCGTTTCGTAAAAGTGGTGCCGCATTGATGGGTGTGCGTACAGACGAAGATTATGTAAAAGTGCTGCAGGGCTTTTTTAAAGGAAGGTAAACAAGACATGAAGGCATTGGTCAATAAATTCATCGGGACTTTAGTGATTGTATTCTCGGTAGGCGTTGCCTCCGCACAAGGCGATGCGAAAGTTGATGTGAAGATAGACGCTAACCAGATACTGGTAGGTGACCAGGTGCGCTACTTTATAGAAGCGCAACACAATGCAATGCAAAGCCGCCTGCAGTGGGCCACTATACCAGACACGTTCAATAAGCTGGAGGTAGTAGAGCGGGGTAAGATCGATACTGTCAAACAGGGCGATATTGTTACCTACAAACAACGTTTGCTTATCACTGGTTTCGACTCTGGCGTATTTGTAATTCCTTCTTTCGTATTCCCGGTAATCCCCAATAACGGTACTGCATATACTGTCCAGGCAGATTCATTTCCGCTGTTGGTACAAACTGTAGCTGTAGATACTACACAGCCTTTTAAAGGTATCAAGGAGATTATGCCGGTAAAGAGCACCTGGCTGGATTATATATGGTACATCATTGGTGCTTTGGTCTTTTTGATCCTACTCGCGGTCATTATCATCTATTTTGTAAAGAACAAAAAAGTCGAAGCTCCTGTCGTTGCACCGCCACCTCCGAAAGAGAGTTTGCAGGAACAAGCCCTTCGTATGCTGGCAGCACTTGAAAGGAAACAGCTCTGGCAAGGTGGCCAGGTGAAGGAATACTATGTTGAATTGACCGATATATTGCGTGGCTATATCGAAGCTCGTTTCAATACTCCGGCCATGGAGCTCACAACGGACGATATGTTGGAAAGTGCTCGCTTGAACCGAGAGATGAATAGGCACGCCGAATTGCTGGGCACAATATTATATACTGCCGACCTTGCAAAGTTTGCCAAAGCTCAGCCATTGCCACACGAACACACCAATGCAATGGAGCTTGCGATAAAATTTGTACACGAAACGAAACCTGCAGAAACACCACAACAGTCATGAGCGCCTTATTAGATTGGAAATACATCAGCTTTGCACACCCGTATTTTTTCGGGCTATTGCTGCTTATTCCTTTTATGATATGGTGGCAGCTGCGTAAAAAGAGAAACGATCAACCGGCTATGCGGCTCACTACTTTGTCAGGCATGGCCAAAGTGAAGCCTTCGTGGAAAGCGAGGTTACGTCCTGTACTGTTTGTACTGCGTATTGTAGCCTTTACCGCACTGATAATTGCCCTGGCACGTCCGCAGTCCAGTAATGTTACAGAATCCATAGACAGCGAGGGTATAGACATCGTTATCTCAATGGACGTATCCGGTAGTATGCTGGCCGAAGACCTGCGCCCCAACCGTATAGAAGCCGCCAAGAAAGTGGCCATCGACTTTGTAGAGCAACGTCCTACAGATCGCATCGGCCTGGTGGTTTTTGCCGGTGAAAGTTTTACGCAATGCCCGATTACTATCGATCATAATGTGCTCAAAGAGCAGATCAGCAATATTAAAAGTGGTGTACTGGTAGATGGTACCGCGATAGGCATGGGCCTGGCTACTGGTGTAGATAGGTTGAGAAATGCTACCGGTAAAAGCCGTGTGCTCATACTGCTTACCGACGGGGTCAACAATACAGGTCTGATAGACCCCAGCACAGCGCTCGAAATAGCCAAGGCGTATAAAGTGCGCATATATACAATAGGTGTTGGCACACAAGGCAGTGCTCCTTACCCTGTTCAAACACCAGCAGGCATGCAAAAGCAAATGATGCCTGTTCAAATCGATGAGCCGCTGATGCGTAAGATAGCTACGGAAACAGGGGGCAAATACTTCCGGGCTACCAATAATAGTTCGCTTGCGGCCATCTACACAGAGATCAACCAGTTAGAAAAAACCCGGATCGATATCAGTACTTATAAGCACTATGCAGAGCTTTTCTTTCCTTTTGCCTTGCTGGCTATAATATGCCTCGTGCTGGAGCTGATATTCCGGTACACCATGTTCCGCACGATTACCTAGCATTTTCAAGGCTGAATGGTTAATCATTAGTTATTGACGAGTTAACGTATTGGTAATCACATGTAAATCACATGCTTATCTGCGCTGGCGATATATATTTGACGCAATATATATCCAATGCGGTACAGATCCTTT
>JAJNBR010000010.1 GCA_021156265.1 Flavipsychrobacter sp. | reverse complement strand
TTTTGGCCGCCGATGCAATACAGCCTCACTTTTCCGACCGGAACCGTCCAATATCTGCTTCATAGCTCATTTGAAGCACTGGACGGCATTTGCGACCGTAGCCAGGCTATCATCGTTACAGATAGCAATGTGGCCTCGCGGTACAAGGGCCTGTTCCATTCGTTTAGGGGGGTAATCGCAATAGCGGCCGGAGAAAAAAATAAGTCTTTTACCACTGTAAGCTCTGTTATCACCCAGTTGTTGTCGCAAAAAGCGGGCAAAAAGACCTGGATAATTGGCGTAGGTGGTGGCGTGATAACAGATATTGTCGGTTTTATAGCCACCATTTATATGCGAGGTGTACAGTTCGGCTTTGTGCCTACCACGGTTCTAGGTATGGTAGACGCGGCCATTGGCGGCAAAAATGGTGTCAACCTGGGTCTACATAAAAACCTGATAGGTACCATCCGGCAACCCAAATTCGTTTTATACGATACAAAATTTCTCCAGACCCTGCCTGATAATGACTGGAGCAACGGGTTTGCCGAAGTGATCAAATATGCACTGCTTTTTGACGAGCGCATGTTCACCGAGCTTTCGAAAAAAGACATTAACTATTACAGGGACAATCCCAACGCACTATCCTCTTTGATAGAGAGCTGTGTGAATATGAAGAACAAAGTAGTGCTGGCAGACGAGCAAGACACCGGCGCACGAAAGCTCTTGAATTTTGGCCATACCGCCGGCCATGCTTTTGAAACACTCTACCAGCTTCCGCACGGCTATGCAGTGGGTCTGGGAATGATAGTAGCTTGCATTGTGTCTGAAAAATACGGACTGCACAGTTCTGCCAAAAACAAGCTGGCCATCGCCTTGCTTAAATACCAGCTACCTATCACCGTTGATTTTGATAAGAACAGGGTGATGGAAATACTGCGTATGGACAAGAAGGGTGATACAGATACCATCGACTTTGTGATGCTTCAGCACGTAGGCGAAGCGGTTGTTCGCAACATACCTTTCGACGTGATCGATAATGCGCTAGCTTATTTTACTTATGCAAGTAGCCATTAGTCCCGGCAACCTTTTCGGCCAGCTGCATGTGCCCGCATCCAAGAGTATGATGCAACGGGTTTGCGCCGCTGCACTATTACATAATGGCAAGACCGTCATTAGCAATCCCGGTAGCTCCGACGACGATAAAGCAGCACTTAACATTATACAGGCGTTGGGAGCAGATGTAAAACAAGGCACGGGCAATACGATCGAGATCAATAGCACCGGAGTATTTCCCCGGACCGACCGGATATATTGCGGAGAAAGCGGCTTATCGGCAAGGTTATTCATTCCTATCGTCTCGTTATCGAATAAAGCCATTCGTATTGATGGCTCCGGCAGCTTACTTGACCGTCCTTTTAACCTGTTTGCCGAGCTACTTCCTAAGATGTACGTTACAGTTCAACACAATTCAGGAAAACTCCCGTTTGTGCTGCAAGGGCCGCTAGAGGTAGCCGATATTGAACTGGATGGGTCGGTGAGTTCCCAGTTTTTAAGCGGATTGTTATTTGCCATAGGCAGCAAAACCCAAAAAGCCACAACCGTCATTGTAAAGGACCTCAAAAGCAAGCCTTATATCGACCTCACGCTCCAGGTGTTGGAGCAATTTGGTTACAGGATCAACCACGACAACTATGAAGTATTTACTGTTTACCCGCGTGCTGTTGTTCAAAACGACATCCATATCGAAATAGAAGGTGACTGGAGCAGCGGAGCGATTATGATGGTTGGTGCAGCACTGACAGGAACAGTCAGTTTCCATGGACTCAACATAAACAGCACGCAAGCCGACAAAGCGATTCTTGATGCCCTACACCTTGCAGGTGCAAAGTTGCATGTCGGTGACAGTATAGAAGTTAAGCAAGGCTCACTTCAGGCCTTTGACTTTGACGCCACCCATTGCCCAGACCTTTTTCCAGCCCTGGCTATCCTGGCTTCATACATCAAAGATGGTAGCCGCATACATGGCATACACCGGTTGATACACAAGGAAAGCAATCGCATAGAAAGCATTTCTGACATGCTGGAAGCTTTCGGCGTTTTCCATGCAGTTGAGGACGACGGGTTATATATTGAAGGTCAGCACACGCTGGAAGCTGCAAGAATATCACCGTATCGGGACCACCGCATAATTATGGCCGCGGCAGTAGCAGGTTTGCGGGCGTACGACGTCGTTTACATCAACCAGGTGGAGGCTGTAAATAAATCTTATCCCGATTTTTTCACAGATTTGCAGAAGCTGGGCGCTCACGTGCGCCTGACCACAGACAGGTATGAATAGTTTCGGACGTATATTCAGGATCAGCCTTTTCGGCGAGTCGCATGGACCAGCCGTGGGTATTACCATCGATGGCTGTCCCGCTGGCCTCGACATTTCCAATGCGGATTTTGAGACCGATCTTCAACGCCGTCGCGCAGGCGCTGCCGGCACCACACCGCGAACGGAAGAAGACATACCTAAATTCGCAAGCGGCGTTTTTCAGAACAAAACTACCGGAGCACCCCTCACCATTCTATTTGAGAATAACAACACACGTTCCTCAGACTACGAAACACTGAAAGAAACTCCACGTCCCGGGCATGCTGACTTTGTATTGCACGAAAAATTTAAAGGCTTTAACGACTATCGTGGCGGCGGGCATTCGTCGGGCCGGCTAACGGTGGCCCTGGTTGCTGCTGGTGTCCTAGCAAAAAAACTGTTGAAGAATATTAGCATTCAAGCCGAACTCATAGAGGCCGGTGGCAATGAAAATATTGAAGCGGCCATCCAGGCTGCCATCGAAACGCAGGATAGTATTGGCGGTATCGTTGCATGCACTGCATCAGGATTGCCTATCGGTTTAGGCGAACCGTTTTTTGATTCTGTCGAATCTTCGATCGCTCACCTGGCTTTCGCAATTCCCGCTATAAAAGGAATTGAATTCGGAAGTGGCTTTAATGCGGCGCGCATGAAAGGCAGCGAACACAATGATGCCATCATTGACGCTAGAGGCACAACAAAAACGAATCATGCGGGCGGCATCAATGGCGGCATTACCAATGGCAATGATCTTTACTTCAGGGTAGCAGTGAAACCAACCAGCAGCACACCACAGCAACAACAGACCTGGAATAAACAAACACAGTCTGTGGAAGCTTTTACTGTTAAAGGGCGTCATGACCTGTGCATTGCTTTGCGTGTGCCTGTTGTTGTAGAGGCGATGACTGCTATTGCGCTGGCAGACCTTCTACGTTTGCATGAGGGCGCCGTTTGACACTCGTTGTCAACAGCTTTTGCGCCCGCACTGCTATCGTGTACAACACACCAAGTGGCACTAAAGCTAATGTCACAACGATCGCGATTACTCCCCAGGTAAATATGCTAACGTAATTGTGCCTAAGGGGAATGACATCATAATACATTGCCATAAAAAACGGTTTATAAGTTAACGATAGAGGCTAGTAACTGTCCTCTCTTATAAACAGACAGCAAGAATTTGGCCAGCTTCAGCGGCCGTTGCAGAATTTAACGAGCAGCTGACAATAGGTAATTCACAAGGATTGCAGTGCGATGATCTGAAGCTTATCGCTGCGCGACATAGCACCGGGGTTAATGCCGGGCTTTCCTTCGGGCACAGCCTTATCCAGCTTTTTGAAATAGTCCATCCAGAACGGCATTATTGCCTCTGTACGCGGCGCTTTAAAGGTCATCTTATTAAGCTGAAAGAAAGGTTTATTCTTATTAGCCACTTTGAAACATTCATAAACAAGTTCGGAGCAGTAGTATTTATCGTTCTTCAAGTCGAAGGATTCGTCATATTCTTTGCCAACATACCCCTTCGCTATTTCTGCGCTTTCATCAGCCAGGATAGACTCGTCTTTCAAACGCCCTATCAGCACTTTCGGTTTACCTGCGGCATCCTTTGAACGCATTAAAAAACTGTCAACCGGGGTGACCTTCACTGCACCATAAGCTTCCACTACCATCATTTCATTACCCATTTGCACTACGATACCGCAATGAGAAAAATCCATACCGTTTGCACCTTCTGTAACACTTTCTATCGCATCACATGCTGCGCCACAATCAAGATCCTGGAACAGAATATCGCCGGGCTGTACGTTATAGCTGGTAGCACCAGAAGCCTGTGTTATTAGTTCCTCGGTATTACTAAAACTTGTTTTACCAGAGGCAGGTTTTTGTACCTCGCCAATCGGCGCTTCCCTGATAAATCCTTTTACAACAAGAAGAATATCTTCTTTTGAATTGCTCTGAACCAATAAAGATTTACGAAAAGGTTGTCCACCCCAGCCTGTTGTGGTCAGCTTACCTGTTATTTTGCTTTCTGCACCGGGCGACACACGTTTATGCGCATACTCGCCGGTTAATATGGAACCGGATGTTTTTACACAGCCCATCTCTAACACACTATCACCGGCATTCTTAAAATGCCAGGTAAGGTCATAATCAAGACCCTCCAATATTTCACCTACATCGATGGTTGTTTCGGTTAATGTTATTTTAGGCTGTGCTATGCTTTCAAATGAAATGCATAGCATCAAAATAACAATCAGTCGCATTGTTGAAAAGGGAAAATGATTATTCGCCACGGTTGTCTACCAGGATATTCATTAATTGCTGTATCTCTTCCGCCTTTTCTTCTTCGCGTTTGTATTTGTAGCAAAGATTCAGCTCCTCAAGCATTTTGTAAATGACACGTTTCGACAACATG
This sequence comes from Flavipsychrobacter sp., assembly GCA_021156265.1. Classification (GTDB taxonomy): domain Bacteria; phylum Bacteroidota; class Bacteroidia; order Chitinophagales; family Chitinophagaceae; genus Polluticoccus. The sequence goes on along the minus strand of JAJNBR010000010.1, from coordinate 27,334 downwards.
GGAGTAAAATAATTATCCCTGTCTCGCGCGTTTATCTTGCGCAGGTAAGCATCCACATCTTTTTGCGTGTACACCATACCATTCATCGGGTCGATAAAGAACTGTATCTGTTGCACCACTTCATCCGGCGGGCTGAGGAAATGATGTAATGTATCGATATATGCAAAGACAAACTGCCTGGGAATATCAACTGCGAATATGGGTATATCCAGGAGTTCGCAAAGCGACAGGTACAGAATGCCTAGCGAATAAGCATTGCCTTGTTTGCTCTCCAACACCTGGTTGATAAAAAAGTATTTTGGCTCCCGCTCGGTAAGCTCGTGCCCCTGCATTTTATAGTAGTTGTATAAAATGCTGTTGAACACATTCACTTGCTCCAGCGGTGTGAGGTAGCTATTTAGTTCCAGCCAGATGTTTCTCCTTATCTGGTCAAACTGGCTGAGGATCGACGGAACGTGAAGATCAGGAAATTGATACTTCGCAATAAGTATTGCACCGCGCAACAACTCCGGATTTTTACTATGGCTCCACTCAAAAAATTCGTGTTGAAGATCCTGGAAATGAACCCTGTGTATCAGGAATTCAATACGCTCCTGCACCGATTCATCAAGTGTAACTTCCCAAAGCTGTTCCAGGTTAGGTATGATCTCACGACCATAATGCAGCAACTTCTCGGCTACCGTTCCAAACACATCCTCATCCGGATCGTCGATCAGTTTCAACAGTGCGGTGATCTCTTTGCTGTTTTGCTGCATACTCAATGCTCTTCCACTCTTAAGTTACAAATTTTCCGCACTACTTCTTCTTTTTGCGGGCTGTTTTTTTCGGTGGATTGGCTTTTGCTTCTTCGATAATGGCTTTCACTTCCTCAATCGTGAGGGCTGCAGCAGTTTCGATCTTATCCTTCGGTATTTTAAAGTTCCTCAGGCCTTGTTTGATATAAGCGCCGTATGGGCCTTTCAGTATCTTGATCTTTTCTTTCTCAAATATCTTAATGGTATTCTCCGCAGCCGCTTTGCGTTTTTCATCTATCAAAGGCGCCACCTCGTCCAGTTCAACTGTATACGGGTCCATTTCTTTCTTCAGCGAGTAGAATTTACCCGTATGTTGTGCGTAAGGACCAAAACGCCCGATATTCACTACCACGTCTTCATCTTCAAACTTACCAAGCGTGCGTGGCAGCTTGAACAGTTCCATCGCTTCTTCGAAGCTGATAGTCTCAATGCTTTGTGTCGGGCGGAGTTTGGCGAAACGAGGTTTTTCTTCGTCCTCGGTAGTGCCGATCTGTACCATCGGGCCAAAACGTCCCAGGCGTGCAAAAACGGGTTTACCCGATGCAGGGTCTTTACCCAGTTCACGCTCACCTTTAACCCGGCCAGCAGTTTCCATTGTATGTTCCACTGCATGATGGAACGGATCGTAGAAATTGCCGATCATCTTGTTCCACTCCTGCTTGCCATTCGCGATCTCATCAAACTCCTCCTCGATCTTGGCAGTGAAGCTGTAGTCCATTATTTTATCGAAATATTCGCTCAGGAAATCTGTAACTACCATTCCGAGGTCCGTCGGGAACAATTTATTACGTTCGGCTCCTGTATTCTCTGTATCTGTACGCTCGGCTAACTCGTCGTTCTTCAGGCTAAGCACCTGGAAATCACGTTTTACACCCTCCTTTTCACGTTTTTCCACATACCCCCTTTGCTGCACTGTGCTGATGGTTGGCGCATATGTAGATGGACGACCAATCCCAAGTTCTTCCAACTTCTTTACCAGCGAAGCCTCCGTATACCTTGGTAACGGGCGCGTGAAGCGTTCTGTAGCACGCAGCTCCTGCAGGTCAAGCACCTGGCCCGGCACTAGCGGCGGCAGCATGCCTTCGTTTTCTTCCTCACCATCTTCTTCATCACGGCTTTCGCTATACACTTTCAAAAAGCCGTCAAAACGCAGTACTTCACCTGTTGCCGTCAACGGGTCCGGGTGTGCAGATATTTCAATTTTGGCTATAGTACGCTCCAGTTGGGCATCTGCCATCTGGCAGGCCATAGTACGTTTCCATATCAGATCGTACAGGCGCTGTGTGTCCGCATCGCCCACCGAAGTTGTATTCATATCCGTCGGACGGATAGCTTCGTGCGCTTCCTGTGCCGATTCGTTCTTGTTCTGGAATTTGCGCGGCTGATAATATTTATCGCCGTAATTGCCGACTACTGCATTTTTGATCGCATCCTGCGCAGTCTCCGAAAGGCTTACCGAGTCGGTACGCATATAGGTGATGTGACCGTTTTCGTACAGTTTTTGCGCCAGCAACATGGTCTTCGATACCGAATAACCTAGCTTACGGCTGGCCTCCTGCTGCAGGGTAGATGTAGTGAACGGCGCTGCCGGCGATTTTTTGCCCGGCTTTACCTGTACATCTTTTACCGTATACGTAGCCTTGATGCAACGCTGCAGGTAAGTTTTGGCATCGGCCGCTTTTTTCAGCTTGTCGGGCCCTTCCGCCTTGAACGTTACGTCCTTTTTGTTAAGATCTTTTGCCTGGAACCAGCCCTCAACCTTAAAATTGCTTTCTGCATTAAAGCGGGTAATAGCCCGTTCACGCTCCACGATCAGGCGTACCGCTACCGACTGCACCCTTCCCGCCGACAGGTTATTGCGCATACTCATTTTGCGCCAAAGGATCGGAGATATTTCAAAACCCACTATGCGATCCAGGATACGACGTGCCTGTTGAGCGTTTACCAGGTTCATATTTACCGTGCGGGGAGTTTGAACAGCCTTTTGGATCGCTGGTTTAGTGATCTCGTGAAAAACAATACGCTTTGTAGTAACCGGATCGAGGCCCAAAACTTCGCAAAGGTGCCAGGAAATGGCTTCCCCTTCGCGGTCCTCATCCGTTGCCAGCCATACATCGTCTGCTTTTTTGGCGAGCGACTTCAGCTCTTTAACTACCTTTTCCTTGTCATCAGATATTTTATATTTTGGCTTAAACCCATTCTTAATGTCAATGCCCATATCCTCCTTTTCCAGGTCGCGGATATGACCGTAGCATGATCTCACTTCAAAGTCGCTACCCAATATCTTCTCAATTGTTTTGGCTTTCGCAGGCGACTCAACTATCAACAGGTTTTTTGCCATTCTATGAATGTTCTAACTATATAAATGCTAAAAATTTCCCATGTCCTTTTGAAATAGGGAGGTGTGCAATAATAAGTATTGTTTTGTAAAAACGAAAAAAGCCTCACCTAGCGCAATTTTTAATATGAAGAGTCCACTTCCCTATAGGGCGTTGGAGATACTATAATATATATCACTGCCGGAAATTTCGTTCCATGGGCATTCGCTGCTATTTTTGCGCTCAACTATGCTTCCTGAATTCGAAAATACTGAGATCGCGTTTCGCTATCGCAATGATAGTGAGCTGAAACGGGCCCGCTTCCTTTTTTCATCAATGGGTTCACCATTCCTGACCAAAGCAGGAATGGCGTTAACCAAGTTCGCCATCGACTGGCACCTGCCAGTGAAAGGAATTATTAAGAGCACGATATTCAACCAGTTTTGCGGTGGTGAAACAATGCAGGAGGCGGCGGCTACAGCCGATGTACTGGGCAAATATGGTGTGGGCGTGATCCTGGACTATGGAGTTGAAGGCAAGGAAAGCGAGGAAGAGTTTGACAAAGCTGTGCCGGAATTTATTAAAGCTATCAAATATGCCTCATCACAAAAGAATATTCCTTTTATCAGCTTAAAACTGACTGGCTTTGCGCGGTTTGCTTTGCTTGAGAAGATACATGCCGGAGACCCGCTAAACGCTTCCGAAAAGGTTGAATGGCAAAAGGTGCAAAAACGGGTGGATGACATCTGTACTGAAGCATCACTGCACAACATAATGGTGCTGGTAGATGCCGAGGAAACCTGGATACAGGAACCGGTAAATATCGTCACCGATGCCATGATGGAAAAATTCAACCGTAAGCGGGTGATCATTTTCAATACATTTCAGCTTTATTGTCATGGCACTCTTACCTATCTAAAAGAGTCGCTAACAAGGGCTGAGAAAAAAGGCTATCTGTTGGGCGCCAAGCTGGTGCGGGGCGCTTATATGGAGAAAGAGAGAACACGCGCCGCGGAAATGGAATATCCATCCCCTATCCAACCCAACAAAGCCAGCACCGACCGTGACTACAATGCGGCTGTGTTATTCTGCCTTCAGCACCTGAATAAACTGGCAGTATTCATTGGCACCCACAACGAACGCAGCTGTATGGAAGCGGTAAAATATATGCAGGCCCACCAACTCCAGCCATCTGACAAGCGCGTTTGGTTCTCCCAGTTATTCGGCATGAGCGACAACATATCGTTTAACCTGGCAAATTCGGGTTATAGCGTGGCCAAATATCTGCCTTACGGACCTGTGAGGGATGTATTGCCCTACCTCATGCGTCGTGCACAGGAAAACACTTCCGTAAAAGGACAAACCGGCCGTGAGCTTTCACTGATTAATAAAGAAATGGCAAGACGCCGTTTAGAATAAATCTTACAGCTCCTTCGTGAAAACGTTCAGCGCCAAATGGGACAACATGAATATGCTGATCACAGGCAGCGTCCTGCTGCTTACAGCGGGGCTGATCGTTTATTATTTTATCGATCCGCAAGCGCACGAAAAGCATTTGATCGCCGTTGCTATCTTGTTGATTGCCGAACTATTCACCTGGTTGAGTAGCCCTACCAAATATACCACTGACGAAACGCAGATAATAGCGCACCGGAGAGGCGACAATCTCAACATAACATACTCCTCTATTGAAAAAATTGAGCGCATATATAAAGGCACACTCGGCTTCGGCATACGCTTGTTTGGTAGCGGCGGATTGTTTGGCTATCTCGGCATCTTCACTTATCCCACAACCGGCCGGGTTAATATGGTTTGCACCAACAAGGCAACAATGGTACTGATAACCACTAAAAAAGGAAAAACAATGCTGAGCCCGGATGACCCTGAGGTTTTTATAGAATCAATACAACATTATTTAAGTAAAGAAGGCCGCTGATCAGCGGCCTTCTTTACTATTTTTCCATTATGTAAAGGTCTTCATTGTCACGCTTCATACGGTATTGTTCGCGTGCATATTGCTCAAGAACCTGCGGATCTGACACCATGCCGGCTTTTTCTTTTTCCATCCGCGCTATTTCTTTATCCAGGTAGGCAATATTGTCTTTCATATCGTGAAGATTCTTCTTCTTCTCCTGCATTGACACCCAATCATGTTGATCAAAATACGCCATCCATGCACCAAAGGCGAGAAGCGTTAGAACAAATTTGTTGGTCAGTATGTGCAGCACCTTCTTCATAACTGATATGGTTATTTACCAAATTTAAGTGCTTTTCCGGGATAATACGCACTTGCGCCCAATTCTTCCTCGATACGCAGCAGTTGATTATACTTAGCCATCCGGTCGCTACGCGAAGCCGAGCCGGTTTTGATCTGGCCGCAGTTCAGTGCCACTGCCAGGTCAGCAATTGTTGCATCCTCTGTTTCTCCGCTACGATGACTCATAACAGTATTATATCGTGCATGTTGGGCCATGGTAACTGCTTCGATGGTTTCTGTCAGGGTTCCTATCTGGTTTACTTTCACCAGCAGACTGTTGGCAACGCCTTCGTTAATACCTTTTTCAAGCCGGTTTACGTTAGTTACAAACAGGTCATCGCCTACCAGCTGAACTTTTCCGCCCAGTGCATCCGTTAGCATTTTCCAACCCTTCCAGTCGTCCTCTGCAATACCATCTTCAATGCTGACTATCGGGTATTTTTTGCACCATTTTACCCAATGTTCTACCAATTGCTCACTGGTCATTTTAGCACCGGTAGACTTATGGAAGATGTAACGCTTTGATTTTTCGTTGTATAACTCGGTGTTTGCAGCATCCATAGCTATGCCCACCTGGTCGCCCGGCTTGTACCCGGCTTTCTCGATAGCACGGATAACCGTTTCAATCGCTTCCTCATTGCTTTGAATATCAGGAGCAAAGCCACCCTCATCGCCTACGTTGGTAGAATAGCCTTTTTCCTTAAGCACATTTTTCAATGCGTGAAATATCTCTACGCCCCACCTCAGGCCTTCGCTGAATGTAGATGCACCTATCGGCATCACCATAAATTCCTGGAAGTCAATTTTATTATCCGCGTGCGCGCCACCATTCAGGATGTTCATCATCGGCACGGGGAGAGTTTTGGCATTTGCCCCGCCCACATAACGATAAAGGGACAATCCTGTTGCCTGCGCAGCGGCTTTTGACGCAGCAAGACTGACGGCAAGCATCGCATTAGCACCCAGCTTGGCTTTATTGGGCGTGCCGTCCATATCCAGCATAGCCTGGTCAATGCCGCGTTGATCAGTCACGTCCAACCCGTACAATTCCTCGGCGATCTTGTCATTGATATTACCAACAGCCTTCAATACCCCCTTGCCGAGATAAAGTTTTTTATTACCATCACGCAGCTCTACGGCTTCGTGCTTGCCGGTAGACGCGCCCGACGGCACCGCCGCACGGCCCATAAAGCCATCGCTGGTATGAACATCAACTTCTACGGTAGGGTTGCCACGACTATCGAGTATTTGCCGCGCAACAATGCTGGTAATGAAACTCATATTGTTGGATTATTTTATTTTGGCGGCAAAGATAGAAGATTGTGGCGTAGTATAATAATATACGCCTGCGCAGTGTTACTTGTCTGTGATCAGAGAACCACCTTGCGCCTCTGCGTCGCGTTCCATCGCCTCCTGGGTAATTATTCCGGGAAGCACTTTTTTGGGAGCTCCCGCAGCTTTTATCTCGTTTCTTAATTTATCCAGTTCCCTGGCCTTTTGATAGCGCTCCACGAGGAAATACCCCACTATCAGCAAAAGCACCAAACTAACTGTCCGGTAGAAATTCCTCTGGCGCCGAAGGCGGCGTGAGCGGTGGCGATACTTGTCGAGTTTGAGGGGAAGACGTTTGTATTTTTCCAGGGCCGCCTCTTTTTCCATTAATTCTTTCTCGGTAGCCGAAACCTGCGTTTCATATTTCTTCCGCAGATCCCGTTCTTTTTCAAGCTCCTGTCTTGTTCCTAACTCCGGATGAGATGACTGATTGGTCATAGCTGATAGATTGAGGTCCAAAGTTCCTGCCCTTATATGAAACGAAAATACACAATTATTTGCAGCTTCCCTGTATCGGCGCATAGAACGCTCTCAAATACCACATTCGGGGGCTTTTTATGTCCTCGCCTTCCTCAGCACAACGAACCTCGTTTTGAACTGCTTTTGTTAAAAAAATGTTGTGAAAAACAAACTTTCCCGGTTGCATCCCCTTATGTACTTAACAGATTCTGACAGACATATGCAAATCTGGATATTTCGTGAAAACTCCCGTGGCATGCATGCTGGCATGGCATTTTTAACAGTGTAGACAGAACAAAAAATGGAATTTATGAAAAAGCTATGTATTCTAGGCGCGTCAATGATTGTTTTAGCATTCTCTAATAGCGCAAACGCACAAGTTAGATTTGGATTGGGCGGTGGTGTAAACTTGAATCAAAATATCGACCAATACCAGGGTGAAACAGTTGCTAATCAGGCCAAAGTTGGCTGGCATTTAGGTGGCCTTGCAGATATCTGCCTTGCGAACAACCTGACTTTGCAACCGGGACTGATGTATATCCAGAAAGGTGGTCTTCAACAGCGTACTGCTGAGGCTCAACTTCCTGATGGTTTTCATGAGCTGAAGGTTAAGGACAAACTGGCACTCCATTATATCGAGATGCCACTGATATTAACCTACCGTTTTGGTGTAGGTCGTGGTAACCTGGTACTGGGTGCGGGTGGTTATGCTGCTGCACTGACTGGTGCAAACACCGAGTCAAAATGGAAATACACAATTAACGACGAGGACATCGAATCTCTGAGCAAAGACGAAGATCAAAACCTGGCTATTGGTAACCAGGAAGGTGACAACCTGAAACGTATGGATTATGGCCTGGTAGGTAACCTGGGTTATGAATTTGCAAACGGTTGGTTCCTGCGCGGTGGTGTTGATGCCGGTCTGCGTGACATTATGGGCGACAATTTTGCTCCAAATATCGCAGCAACTCAATCGGCTCCTGCTGTTGTAAATAGCAGCTCTCGGAACGTAAGCTACCTGTTTACGCTGGGCTATTGGTTCAGTCATTAATAAGAAGCAGTACGATTCAATAATACGTAAGCGCCCGGTTCCGCCGGGCGCTTACTTTTTTTGGTCATATCGTTGATCTTCAACGCCGTGCAGCCGAGACCTTTCGCCAGACCCGGCAGAGCTTTCGCAAAAAAAGCTTACCTTAATGCAAATCCTGCTTTATGAAATATACGATTCGCGGCAACCGCAATAAAGGATTTGTGATAACGGATGAGCATGACCAAAGCTACGGACGAGTAGATTATACCAACTGGTTTTCCCGCAAGGCGGTCATATCCCTTAGTACTCAAGAAAATTACGAGATCGTCCCGTCCGGATTTTGGCAAACGTCATTTGATATCCTGAAGTCGGAACACAAGGTGGGAGAGATACGAATGAACTGGCGCGGAAACATGATTCTGGACGTACAGGAAAAAAGCTATATGCTGAAACGGTCGGGATTCTGGCAGCGACAGCTGGAACTAAGTTCCAATCAGGAAGAAATTGCATCGATCAGACAAACCTACGAATGGACTAAACTGGGATACAGTTTTGATGTGACTTTAAAAAGCACGGATATGACCCCAAAAATTGCCCTATTGCTGTTAGTTACAACGTATTGCGCAAATCAGCAATATGCCGGCTCCGGGATCGCCTGACACGCAATTAGTCCTTGAAAATTTAGCAGTTATAAAAACAATCCCGTATTTTGGGGCTATAACACCGACTCCGATGAAGAAATGGACCATCATGGCGGCAATGGCAATAATGTTTTTCCACATTGCCTCCGCCCAGCGAACTAACAGGCAGGAATACTCAAAAATAGATGAGTATGTGGCATCGGTGGGACCGATGCAGGGCAGCCATTTGAAAACGATCGTTGACTCGCTGACCAAACGCCGCACTTTGCCACAGGCCGACCAGGTGCGCGCTATCTATATGTGGATAGCTAATAATGTCACCTATTCCACGGTCGGCAAGCGTCATCCCAATAACTTCAATCCAACTGCCTCTGAGGCCCTTAACACGCGCGAAACGACTGATGAGGGATATGCTAATCTCTTCAAAGCAATGCTGGATATGGCACATATCAGGAGCGCAGTTATCAAGGGAATGGCCAAGTTCGATCCAAGGAACATTGGTAAGATCAGCGAAAAATGGAACAAACATACCTGGAACGCAGTAGAGGTTAAGGGCAAATGGTACCTGGTAGATCTGGCGTGGTCGGTAGGCAGAACTGACCGTAAGTTCCGCACGTTCACCAAGGCATTTACAGATGCCTGGTACATGACCGATAAGGAACTTTTTGCAATGACCCACTATCCTAAAGACAAAAAATGGCAATTACTCGACACACCTGTAAATAAATCTGTGTTTACACAAGCTCCCATTATTCGCCCCGCTGCCGTTATTAATGAGGTTTATCCTGTAAGCGCCAAGCGCGGCAATGTGCGCGGCAAAGCCGATACTACAAAGAAAATGATCTTTGAGGTAGGCAATCCCGACCTAATCAAATCTGTAGCAGTATCTGCCCGCACCAGCGAGCGCATACCGGTGAAATACACCTTTCAGGACAACCTGATGTATCTGGACGTGCCATTTGACGCCGAGGGAGATTACTCCTTTAATATTTACATCAATGATGATATCGCCTACATGTACCAGGCCGATGTGAGCAAGGCTAGAAAACGCCCCGCTCCCAGACCGCAAGCGAAGGCTAAATCGGCACAGAAATCGCCGGCTAAAAAACAAATAGCCGAGAACAGGAAGCAAAAAAACGAGAGCGAAAAAAAACAAAAGGAAAAATCAAAAAAAGAGAAGAACACCGAAGACAAGACTAAGCAAGCAGCTAACTTATAAAATAAAAAAGGCACCCTACCGGTGCCTTTTTTTATCATTCAGCTGAATACTATTCTTCTTTGCCTTTTTCGTTCAATTTCCGCAGAACGCTATCCATCAGCTCAAAATCCTTTTCATGATTTTTTTTGATCTCCGCCAGTTTATCCTCGTAAACAGCGAAGAGCTCAGGGTTAGCGATACTGAGTGCATATGTGAGAGCAGCAAGCATTTGCCTGTTTTCCATCACCGTTTTTGCAACTACTACAAAACTACTGTCCATGTGGTACGTTTAATGTTATCTTCAAAGATAAGCGTTATTACTTGTAAGCCGGAATACCTTCCATCTCATCAAACACAACGCTGTCGGCAACCACAAGCTTGTTGATATGACTACTTTGTCTTTCCGCAGGGAAAGCCGATCGCTGTGCTACATATGAAATACTAACCGAACGTCCCCGGGTAAGCTGTCTCAAACCGTCCAGGGTAAACCCATAATACTGCAATCCCCGATTGATATAAAATGTTTCCTCGCAATTTTCTAAATGAAAAACTGCGTCAAAAGCGCCTGCCTCACTTACTTCCGCTACTTTCCCGGCTACTGTTTTTGTAGTTCCCAGCAAGGACTTTCCTTTATAAATACCTGTCATCACAATCCAAAGAAACAAAAGCATCCCACAGATGCCTACGACCAGAAAAAATCCTGACAAAATTCTGCGCACCGCCATGCTTTTGTTTTCCATAAATTTACGTTTTCTATACAACTCAAATTAGAACACCTTTATTTTACGCGAATGGAAAATATAGCATTGGGAATTGGTTCAAGAGTAGAGCATCCGCACTTTGGCCGCGGCGTTGTTGTGGAGAATACGAGCGAAACATACACGATCTGGTTCAAATCGCAGAATACTGCTAAATCGATAAATAAGGACTACGATCTACGGGTAATATCAGCCACTGAAGGCGCAGCTGCTGACAGTCCATCTAACATAACCCTGGCAGACATTGAACAAGCATTAGATAACATTCTCGAACGTCGCCTGCATGAAATGCAGATAGTACCTATGGGAACCAGGTGGAACAACGGAACTCTTATTCTTAAGCCCGGAGATGATAGCCTTCAACCCAAAGAAGTACCCATCGAAACCTTTTTTCATAAAATTGTAATGGTACGCGACAGGATGCGATTGATCGAGCAAAAGGTAAATGCTCATAAAGGTTTAACCGATGAAGAGAAGATCGACCTTCAGCAATACATCACTGCTGTTTACGGCTCGCTGACCACGTTTAATGTTTTGTTCAAAGAAACACACCACCAGTTCAAAGGAATGAGTGGTAAAGATTAACGATTTTCAAAGCCGAATAAATAGAAGAACGGTGGAGCATGTATCAGATGCCTATGCCACCGTTCTTAAAAAAATGTCATGAATAAATCCTAACCCAGTGATCGCAACCACTCGATTACTTCGTCGCGGGTTTTGCCCAATTTCTGCTGCAGGCGTCCTAGCATCTCGTCATCTTTCCCTTCCACATATTCCAGATCATCATCAGTCAAATCACCATTTGCCTGCTTTATCTTGCCCTTCCATTCATTCCATTTACCTTTAAATTCAAGCCTGTCCATAATGTTAGCTTTTTTATACCGATCATAGTTAAAAGACCATGCCAGTTGTCACTTATTTTCTTTTAACTTTTGTTTTACCATCTTCCACTTTGATCTTCTGATCACCATGCTTTATCTTTAGTTCATCTTCGTCTACCTTTACCTTTGTCTCGTCCGATTCTTTACCCGTATCCACTACCGTTGTTCCTATGCCGGGACTGGTATTGATTACAGTCATTGTGTCGTCATCCCATCGTATCTTATCTTCATCCAGTTCATAATAACCGGTCTCATTCACCAAAATGGCGTTATTGACTACGGTACCGGTACGCCCATAAAACGTATCCATAGTATTCATGTTTACGTAAAATTCCACGGGCTCAGCACTCGCAGCATCCAGGGTATAACCTGTTTCCGGATCTTTCATTAGCTCCACAGGCTTACCTGTTTCAAGGTCTGTAAAGCCGGTATTTACCGAAGTCGTTGTGGTTTCATTTTCCGTTTCGCTTTCCGATGCTACCTTATTACAGGCAGCCGTACTCATTAACAAAGCCATCATTCCTAAAACTATTCTACCTTTCATAACCATTCTTTTTACCTCGATACCATAGGTAAAATATCAGACCAAAGAGCTTCAAAAACCTGATTTTTAGATATTCTCAAAGGATGTGGGGAAGAAAGCTTCACTCGTTGTTATAATGTTGTTAAATACTTTACTGCCAGTGCGTTGAAACTCTTCAACTGGCATGTTTGTTGCCTTCCTTGTTTAAGATTCCAATTTCCAGATGAAGGCGAAAATTATTTTACTGGCAGTAGCAGGCACTATAGCATTAAGTTCGTGCGTCAAAAATGACTATTACACACCGGAACCAACACCGCCGGCACCGGTAGGTTATCAGCAAACGTTTAACGATGATTTCAACTACGATGCGAATAACTGGTCGTTCAGCGATCCGTCAAACAATGCATACGTTGATATAAATGGTGGGGCTTTGAATTACGAATACACACCCGCCGAAGAGGGAACGAACACAGTTGCCATCATTACCGGTGCCAATGTGCGAAAAGACTTCCTGATACAAACGCGTATCACTTCCGACAATGCTATGGGACTGGTTTTTGGTGTATCGAACGAGGACTACGGTTATTCTCTGTTTGTCGACGACCAGGGTTATTTTGCGCTCTATAAAGAAGGCACCTCCACCACTCCTGTAAAAACAATATTGGACTGGCAATTCAGTTCTGCGATCCAGGCAGGGTGGAATGATATTGAGCTGGAGCAAGTGGGCGGCTACTGGCAAGGTTATGCAAACGGCACCAAGCTATTTGAGGTTCCCGCACAATACCTGGCAGGCTCCAAAATCGGCTATATCGTATTGTCTAATACCGTTGGCAAGTCAGACTACCTGACGGTACAATGGTAAGTTATTCGTGTGCGCAGAGTGTCCTCACCCTTCTATAAATGGTTCCATGTAAAATAAAAACAACTCCCCTCACGCGAAATAGACTCCACCCATATCCGCCCGCCTTGCTCCTCAACATTCATCTTTATGATGTTCAATCCAACCCCAGTACTACTATCTGCCTGGGTTTTATTTGACGTGGTCTGAAAAAGCCTGAATATTTTTTCCTGGTCTTCATTGGAAATACCGGGACCATTGTCTTTTACGTAAAACTCAGTGCACCCTTCTTTGCCCGTGCAGCCAATTTCAATTAGTCCTGCCGCTTTATCATTATACTTAATAGCATTGCTGATCAGGTTTTGAAACACCTGCTGCAGCTTCATTCTTCGGGCACGCACCTTCGGTAATTTATCCTTTATCGAAATAGTAATATGCGCGGGTGGAAAAAGCAATTTTGCTAGCTGGCGCACCATCTCATCAACATCTACGTCCTCCACGGCCTGTTGGTCCATTGTTTGTTTTGAATGAACAAGAATAGAGGTGATCATCTCAGACAGGTGACCGGCAGCCAACGACATCATTCCAACATACTCCTGCAGTTGCGGGCTCTCTACGATCTCTTTTTCTTCATTCATTATCGACAGCATCCCGATGATCCCGGCGAGTGGCGACTTCAGATCGTGTGCCACAACATACACAAATTGTTCTAGCTGTTTGTTGATTTTTGATACCTCATTCAAAGCACTCTTCAGGTTAAGTTGATAAAAGTATAACTGTTCAAAAACTTTCACCTTTGCCCTTGTCACATTAAAATCAAGCGGCTTGTGCAAATAATCTAGTGCGCCTTCGCCAAAGCCTTGCATAACATACTGCTCTTCTTTGCTAATGGCCGTAACGAAAATGATCGAAACGTCCTTTGTTTTTGGATTAGATTTCAGCAATTGGGCTACCTCAAATCCATCCATTTGCGGCATTTGCACATCCAGCAATACCAGGCCGATGCTGTCGTTTTTAAGCGCCAACCGTAATGCGTCGTTTCCTGAAGTTGCCTTGAGAAATATCCGCCCCTCTTCCTGAAGCATTTCTTCCAGCGCTATAAGATTTTCTTCACGATCGTCTACTAATAAAATTGTAAATGGTTGTAGTCCCATATCAGCCATCAATATTATTCCCTAGGTTTTTGTGACGAATTGACCGTAGAAACATAATCTACAATGTCGTCCGGCGATTGTCTTAGCGCCCTCTTATTCTTATCAATAGCAGCTTGTGGCATCAGCTTATAGTCGGCCGTATTGGGTTCCTGTACAATACCTGTTCCTCCATTTTCAATAACCTTGCCTAAGCCTGCCGCACCATCGGCATTAGCGCCGCTTAACAGTATTGCTACCGACCGTCCCTTAAATACCGTCGCCACGCATTCGAACGTCACATCAATTGACGGCCGGCTGTAGTTTACCGGTTCGGAATAATCAAGACTAAAAGTTCTGTCTGCTTCAATTTGCAAATGATAATTCTGCGGCGCAAGATAGACAATACCCTTTTTGATCGGCTCTTTATCTTCCGGCTCACGTATATTCAAATTGCTGGCCTCAGCAAGTATCCGCTCCATTTCGCTGACAACGTTTTTCAGCCGGTGAATAACTACTATAACGGTGTAGTCAAATGCCACGGGCAGCGCTTTAAGTATTGCCATAACTACAGGCAAACTTCCGGCCGAACCACCTATTGCTACAACTTCTGTCATTTTATACTTGTTGAACTCTTCTTTCGTCTGAATATCTTGTTTTCCGCGCTGATAACTTCAAACCTGTCACGCACTTCAGTAAACAGTAGCGACTCTTTAGTACCTATAGCAAGATATCCCATGGGTGATAAACTATCGTAGAATAGACTGATCACCCTGTTTTGCAAGTCCTTGTTAAAATATATAAGAACGTTCCTGCAGCAAATCAACTGAAACTCGTTGAAGACCTGGTCGGTCACCAGGTTATGCTGCGAGAATAATATGTTTTTTCTTAGCTCGCTTGAAATGATTGCAGCTCCGTATTGAGCACTATAATAATCGGAAAAATCAGTTTTACCACCGGACCTTATATAGTTGTGCGTATAGCTTTTAACATGCTGTAATGAGGTTATTCCTTTCTTCGCTTTCTCGATATTCAGCGGATTAAGATCAGTCGCATATATTTTCGCTCGTTCAAGTAACCCTGCTTCCTTCAGCATTATAGCCATTGAATATACTTCTTCACCTGTCGCACACCCAGCATGCCATATCTTTATTATCGGGTATGTAGCCAGGGCCGGAAAAACCTTTTCCCGGAGCTCCGTATAAAATTCAGGATCACGAAACATCTCGGTTACATTAACGGTCAGCACTTCAAGAAACCACCTGAAATATTCTGCATCGTTAGCCAACCTAAACTTTAACTCATAAGCAGTTTCCAAATTACTCATGTCCATGCTGCGGTGTATCCGTCTCTTAATCGACGCCCTCGAATAATCCGAGAAATCGTATCCGTATGTACGATTTATAAGATGAAGTATTTCTACCAGATCGTCGTTGGTGATGTGTCTCTCCGCCATACCTATTATGCCGACAACCAAACACGCATTAACGAAAACAATTTTGCAGTATCTACAGGCTTAGTGATATAATCAGATGCACCGGCTCCAATCGACTTTTCTCTATCGCCTTGCATTGCCTTGGCGGTTAGGGCAATGATCGGAAGATTGCCAAAACGCGCATCGTTCCTGATTTGCCTGGTGGCTTCGTATCCGTCCATTTCCGGCATCATCACATCCATGAGCACTATATCTGTATCAGGATGAGCATTCAATTGAGCGATCGCCTCTTTCCCGTCTTCAGCTGTTATCACGGTCATATCCTGCTCTTCCAGCAGTGTTGATAACGCAAAAACGTTCCGCATGTCATCATCAGCCAATAATACTTTCCGACCTTTCAGTGTTTTTTCAATAAGATAGCTCGTAGCCTTTGCCTGTGGCAGCTTTTTAGTTTCATCAACAGCATACAAAAAAAGCTCCAGCTCATCCAGCAACCTGTTTTTAGAACCAATAGAGTCCTGGATGATTACATCCGACACTTTCTTTAGCTGCAATTCATCGTTGGTGCTTAGCTCCCTGTCGAGATATATTATCACCGGTATTTCTTTCGTTTTGGTAAATGCATGCACCCGGCGTACTTCGTCCATACCATTTTTCAAGTCTTTCCCGATATCAACAACAACACAGCTGTACTCCTGCGCGCTCATTTTTTCCACGGCTTCAGTAGCTGACAATGCATAGCTGGTAGATGCCTCGGGGTATCGGTCAGCGATCACTGCATTGATCGTATCATTTTTTATATAGTCGCCGGAAATGATAAGTATCCTTTTGATCCCGGACAAGACATGCTCAGAGATCGACAGAAGCGCTTTTTCAAGTTCCTCTTTGTCAATTGGCTTTTTCAGGTAGGCAACTGCCGCACTGCCCAATCGCTCCAGTCCATCCATCGCCGACATCACATGCACGGGAATTTTCTTCAGCTTTTCATCCGACTTAAATATCTTCAGCAGTGCCCAACCGTCTATCACCGGTAATTGCATATCCAATATTATTGCCGAGGGCCTGTATTTATTCGCATAATATAATCCTTCATCACCTTTTAATGCCACAATGGTCCTGAAACCCTTCTGCCTGGAGAACTCCTGCACCAGTTTTGCAAACTGTGGATCATCTTCAATAATGAGCATTACGCGGTCGCCATTATTGATATTGTTCCGGTCGTCCCCAACGTTTTGTTGCGGCAATACATTATGGGTAAGCTCGGCAATTGTTTTGCTCTTCTCCTCCTTTTCAGACTGCAAGTGGCTGTTTTGCCTTGGCACGGTGGTTGATCCCTCCAGCGGAAGATAGATATAGAATGTACTTCCCTTACCCTCTTCACTTGTTAGCTTTATTTCTCCACCCAGCCGTTTCACCAGCTCCTTACTTATTGATAATCCTAGACCGGTGCCGCCAAGAAGTAAAATCACCACCTCCGACCACAGCTTTGAGCGACAGGCTAACGCTGCCACCTTTGGGTGTGAACTTGAACGCATTGGACAGAAGGTTTTTTATCACCTGTTCGACACGCTGCTTATCCGTTACAATTGTATCAGGAGTAGTAAAAGCTTTTTCAATAACAAAATTAATTTCTTTTTGTTCTGACAGAACGCTAAAAGTTTGTCTGATATCCTCAACAATACTTGCAACAGGTACTTCTTCAAAATGAAAATCGATCTTTCCCGCTTCGATCTTTGACAGGTCCAGAATATCATTTATCAGGTTCAGCAGGTCGGTGCCCGACTTGTGGATGATACGTGAGTATTCTACTTGCTTTGGCGTAAGATTAGCGCCTTTGTTCTCTGACATCAGCTTAGCCAATATTAACACGCTGTTGAGCGGCGTGCGCAACTCGTGTGACATGTTAGCCAAAAACTCCGACTTATATTTACTTGTTTGCTCCAGTTCACGCGCCTTGTTCGCCAGCGCCCGCCGCGATACTTCTACTGCTTCATTTTTCTCTTCAAGCTCTGCATTTATTTGTCGCAGTTCCTCTTCCTGCACTCGTAGCTCTTCTTCTGATGCCTGCAATACCTCTGCCTGTCGCGTCAATTCCTCGTTGGTCTGCCGCAGCTCTTCCTGCTGGTTTTGCAAGTGAATTTTCTGCTCCTGCACTTGTGCCAGCAACCTCATGACCTTATCACGGGCCTCTGCCGCATTGAGGGCGTTAGCTACATTATTGGCAATACTATCAACAAGCTCTTTCTGCAGCGGGCTAAACGACCGGAAGTTTGCAATCTCCAGCACACCGTTCAATTCACCATTGCTCATCAGTGGCATACAGAGTATCTCGCCGGGCCGGGAAACTCCGGCTGCCGACTGCAACTTCCAATAGTCACGCGGAACATTTTTGGTAATGACCATTCTTTTTGCCATTCCGGCATATCCCACCAAGCCTTCACCTATTTTATATCCAGTTGCAGCATCGCCCGGCAACGAGGCTTTCCCTGTCATTTTCAGCATTTGCTCCTCGTCATTGTACACATACAAAGCTGCTGCAGGCACATCAAGATACCTGGCCAGCGCCTGCACTACTTTACCTGAAAGCGATTCAATATCACCCGCCCCTTGCAGATTATCGTTAACTACAGCCACACCGCTTAACAACCAGTTCCTGTCATTAGCAGACTCATTCAGCAGACTCACTTCGTGCAAGTTTTCACGCACCGCTTCCTCAGCCCGCTTCCTGCTTCTGAATTCTTTTACAATGAAATAGATAAGTACCAGGATGATCAGCTGAACAAGTACCGTTCCACCTATAGAAATGACATTCGCAGTATTTAAGGCGTTTTGGTTGGCCACCTGGCGCTCGCGCAACAACCTGTTTTCTTCCAGCAGCATTGTAGTCACACCAAGTCGCACTTTGTCCATGTATTCTTTTTCCTCTGTGGTGATCCTGGCAATATCCGCCTTGCTATATTTATCAACGTTCTGGGAAAGACCTTCCCAAAAACGCACTACGGCATTCGTTTGTGTAATCAGCTTGTCGGCATTCTGAACTTGTACGGGATTATCTGATACAAGCTCCTTCAATTTGACAAGGGCAGGCATTATCGCCTGCTGGTCTACGTAGTAATCGTCAAGAAAGGACCGGTCGCCAGTAGCCCTGAAACCGCGACGGCGGGTCTGCATTTCCACCGCATGGTTTTGAACTTCATTGATTCTGTTAACTACCTGGTAAGAGTGTGCAAGCCATTTGCTTTCGACAGCCTGCTGGCGAAAGGTAAGATAGTTGGCTACCCCAATAAAAACGGCTAAAACAATGGCAAAGCTGAAGCCCAGAAATAACTTTCCACTGGCGGACAATTTCATACGATCAAAAAATACAAAGAATAAAATTAATATACCATGACTATAAAACAGGTGACTTACATCACCGTACCGAAATGTTTGGACAGAATGCAGGTTATTCCGTTTTACCTTGACGACGTAAAAACCTGGCCATCAGGTCGAAACCCTAAGCCATCGAACTTACTCACAATAAAAACGCCATTCATCTTTCTTTATCAACGCAGTTTTTATAACTTCCATCCTACAACAATAAATACATGAAAAAAGCGATTGTTATTCTCGCCGCCTTGCTGTCGGTTTCTCAGGCTAAAGCCCAATACAATTTGCTTTCAACAAATACCACGGCCGAACAGGTAATGATGGGCAATTATAATCCCGCCAGCTACGCCGCAAGTGTTGTGTTAAACGATCCAGGTATCATCAGCGCCGGTATATTAGCCAATGTATCGGCCGATTCCCTGCGATCTTACCTGCTGGAGCTGCGGAAGTTTCAAAACCGCAACACGTCCTCAGACACTATATCGTCAACAAAGGGAATTGGCGCCGCCCGCAGGTGGATATACAGCAAATTTGAACAGTTCAGCACGCAAAACGAGAACAGGCTGTTGACTTCTTATCTCCAGTTTGATACATTGGTTTGTACCCAGACACGGCACCGCAACGTATTTGCCGTATTGCCGGGCGCCGACCTGTCGGACAAATCCATCATCATTATTGAAGCCCATATGGACAGCCGCTGCGCGGGAAATTGTGATACGGCCTGCCTTGCTGAAGGAATGGAGGATAATGGTAGCGGTACCGCGCTGGTGATGGAACTGGCGCGGATCATGAGCAAATACACGTTTAAGCACACACTCGTTTTTACAACCGTTACAGGTGAGGAGCAGGGTCTTTTAGGTGGAAGAGCCTTTACTAAATATGCACAACAAAAGGGCATCAAGATAAAAGCCGTTCTGAATAACGATGTAGTCGGTGGCATCATTTGCGGGCAAACTTCTTCACCGCCCAGCTGCCCCGGATTGAACAATATTGATAGCACACAGGTACGCCTCTTTTCGTTTGGCGGCTTCAATTCTCCTCACAAAGGTCTTGTACGGTTCATAAAGCTGGAGTACAAGGAAATGATACGGCCTTTCGCCACAGTGCCTATGGCTATTACTATTATGAGCGATGAAGACCGCATAGGCCGCGGCGGAGATCATATACCTTTCCGCCAGGGCGGATTTGCCGCGATGAGATTTACCTCTGCCAACGAGCATGGCGATGCCAGCAATGGCCCCGGCTATGCCGACCGCCAACATACCTCATCCGATATTCTTGGAGTGGACACCGATGGCGATACCATCATCGACAGCTTTTTTGTCGACTTTAATTACCTGGCGCGGAATGCAGTGATCAATGGCAATGCAATGGCCATGCTGGCAGTTGGCCCCAAGAGCCCTGACTTTACCATTACCAGCACCGGTGCCAACGACCTGGCGTTGAACATCATTGACCCCGTGCCATATAACCATTACCGGATCGGCTTGCGCACTGCTACCAACGACTGGGATTCAGTTTATACCGTAACCGGCGGCACTACACATACGCTTGCTGTTTCACCCGGTACTTACAGCATTAGTGTAATGTCGGTCGATGCGAATGGCATCGAGAGCCTCCCATCGCGGGAGCTTACGGCTTCAACAACAGGCATCAACGACCGGTACACAAAGCAGGGCATAGAACTGTTGCAAAATGTTCCTAATCCTGCCGGAGACGAGGCAACAAGGATATCGGTCCTGGTGCATCAACCAATCAGCTATCAAGAGGCATTGATCTCAATAACCGACATCACAGGGCGTGAAGTCCTTAGAAAAAATATAGAGCTGAAACCAGGCATGAATGAGCTGCTGTACCAGCATGGATACGGCATGAGCGGTATATATATCTACTCGCTTTTTGTGGATGGCAAACTGATGCAGTCTAAAAAAATGGTGTTTAAATAACGACTACCCCGGAAAATTGTAGTTCACGCCATTAGTGGCAATATATTCCTCTATCGTCAACACGATAAGCTGTTCTTTGTTCTTAACACTTCGGGCAAAAAGCAATACGTCGCATTCTGCGCCCTCGTACGACTTAAAGTCCGATATCGGGTCGGCCACGGAGGCATATGCTGCCACAAAATCCTGTTTTGCGGCTTGCTCAAAGGGTGATATGCAAATGCGTTCTATTTCGCATTTTACCGGCGGATCCATCCTGATTACCAGCTCTGTGCCTTCCAGGTCTTCAAAATCCTCGCAGATTTCCTGTGCTTGTTCGTATGTAAATGGGATGCTCATACAGCGCAAAGGTAACAGATATGGTGGCGCAATTTTAGTAAGTACACTATTATAAATCTATGTGTTATGGAAACGCAACCAGGAAAAATACCACAAAAACCAGAAGTACCCGATCCCAATAAGCCCGCGGTACCCGAAATACCTAACCCAAACGATCCGCCTGTACCAGAGGAACCGGGGCAGCCAGGGCCCGAACCGATCACGTACCCCCAAGGTCCGGAACCTACGATGCCGCCGATGCCCGACCAGCCTGAGGTCCCCAATCTTTGAAGGCACGAAAACTTTTCGTAACTTCCATACAAATACATTGTATATGAAAAGCTCGCTGATCGTATTTGTATTTGTACTACAGGGCCTGTTAGCTACAGCGCAATCATCGGGAGTAGTCTCCTACGCTTCAGAATGTCCTGATTTTGCATACTGCTACAATTGTGGCGACGAAAAGGCTGTTTTCCTTGGCAGGCTAAAAAACTATTTTGAAAAAGAGCTCAACCTCCGCGATGTCGATCGTATTGAAGGCGTCGTACTCGTAGAGGTTGCTATTGACTCAACAGGTCAGGCATGCGCGCGAAAATTTATCAATCGTACAGGTAACAGCGCCGGTGAGATCCGGGTACTAGGCCTTGATCGTGCTATAGCAAAGATGCCTGCCTGGGAACCTGCGGCATCAGCTGGCCGCCCCATAAACACCCATGTGCTGCTGGCGTTTTATTCGCACATTGCAGGACATGGTATATTTGATGTGAGCTATTTGCGCGAAGACACCGAAAGACAATGGCATGTCATTAACGGCAACCGCGAAAGTGTCATCAGTTACAACGAGGAAGACGCTGCAAGGAATTAGTTACCCGAAAACATATCGATCGTATAGTCCAGCAGCTCAGCGCCGCCAACATCTCCGTGACCAGGCACTACTATTTTCGCACGGTCGCCGAACTCAGCTTTTATTTTGCTTACAGTATTGGACCACTCTTTTACATTGGCATCATCAAGATTGCCTTTCCCTCCTCCTGCCGCTTTTATCATGCACCCGCCAAACAGCAATCCTTCATCCGGCAACCAGGTAACGATATTGTCCGAAGTATGTGCTTCGCCGAAATAGCGCGAGAAAATCCGCTTTCCACCAAACTTCATTTTCAACTCATCGCCAAAACCATTGAATGGTACCGTGAAGCCATTCTTTTCTGCCAGGGCTATGGTTCTCGTGTTTGCATACGATTTGATACCCCGATTATGAAACTCTTTCAAGCCCCCCAGGCAGTCGGCATGGAAATGCTCTATGATAACACCCTTTATAGCTACCCCCGGATAAGTGATGGCAAACCAGTCCAGCAGCTGCTTCGACAATTTATTATCGTGCGGCGTGTCCATGAATACAGCTTCTTTTCCGGTAATATATATCAGTCCATTGCAGGGCACCTTCCCAAACGACTGTGTTTGCATGTAAGACACGTGCATTAATACATTGGAAGATATACCAACTATTTCCAGGTTCTTCGATATCGGCACGTTGGTTTGCGCCTGCGCTTGCAGAGTTGCGATTACGGATAAAACGAAACCCCAAAAAATGTTCTTCATGCAGCAATTTTTTCTTGTGATATAGACCTTTTAATTGAAAATACGACAAACCAAAGCAATACCATAGCGCTTATCCCCAGTGCTATCCAAACCGGCCACCCCGGAAATTTCGCAACATGCAGTTTCATTTGTTGCAGCTTGTAGTGTGCAGAACATTGTATTGCTACCGCGATGATCATTGCATCCAGCAATGCTACCACCACCAGCGGGATAAACTTTCGCAACATAAAGCCGACCAGGTACCCGGGACTATAGCCGATCTCAAGCAGTAGCCGAATTGCCGCCTTTGCTTTCGCTATCGTCAGCTCAATGAACAATACAAAGACTAGCGTGCTTACACCCATCAGCAGCAATGCCAGCAGGCCTGTTGCCAGTGACACTATTTCAACAACTGAGCGAAGCTTATTCCATCTCAACTGTTCAGCATTCGTTACATAATCATGCTGCTGCAGGTAATCAACAAATCGCGGATCGGAAGGATCTTTAGTTTTTACTATTAATCGCGACGGTCCAGTCATCGTCCCCGGTGCATACTTATCATTACCGTATTTCAGAAACGGCTCAGGTACCAACACAGAGCTGATGCGGTCGGAAAAACCTGCAACTCTTGCATTGAATACTTCGCCTTGCAATGCGTTGCCTATTTTCAGTTGAAAGGAAATGGATTGAATGGATGATTCTGATAATTGCGGCAGTCCCTGGCTCAACGCAAATCCATAATTGTATAGGTTAAGAAACTCCCTTGAGACGATGATCGGTACTTCCCTGTTGCCTTCCTGCCATGCCCAGTCTTCAGGCAGCTTATCCATAAATTTTTCCGGCACTGCTTCTAAAAACATTTCTGTTGAAAAGCCGATGGCAGCATTCATTACTGCATATGCCGGAAACCTGTTGGACAATAGCGCGCCCACTCCCTGCACCTGTGGCGCCGCTTTGACCTGCTCTATTTCATCAGACGTAAAAATGGTAGCGCCCGGCCTGCCCATCGTTTCATTAGTAACACGTTTGCTTACGGTCAGGAAAGTGCTGCCCAGGCTATCATCATCGTGCTTGCCGGAAAGCAGTTCATTAAAATTCCACCAAACCATTACAGCCACTAACAGTAGCGTAGTCCCTGCTGCCAGCGACAACAGCGATAACCACAAACGCGATCGACCCGAATGCAGCAACAACTTATTCAGAAGTAGTTTTTGCTGAGACATTACAGGACTAGCTTTTGAGTGTATGGAAAATAGTCATTGTCCTCCAGGTCTGCCAGTATTAATCCGGCGTTATTTTTGGAAACAACTTCTTTTATCAATTCTATCGCGCGCTCAATATTCATCCTGTCCAGGTGACTGAAAGGCTCATCCATAAGCAGCCAGTTAAAAGGTTGCAGTAAGGCGCGTATAATAGCTACCCGCTGTTGCTCGCCGTAGGATAAGGTGCCGGCCATCGAATCGGCCTTGTCTGCAATTCCTAACCGTGCCATCCAATCTTTTACTATTTGCGGTTCGACAGAATTTGTCAACGTGCGCTTTACCCCGAGGTTTTCCCAGGCCGTTAGCCGGGGGAATAACCGCATATCCTGGAAAATGATACTTAATTTACCGGCACGCAATTCCGACAGTTTTTCAGTACCGAAGCCTTTTGCCGACTGTCCATTCCATTTAACTGCACCATGATAATCGCGGCGCACACCATAAAGAAAATGTATCAAAGTAGTTTTGCCGGTGCCCGAAGGTGCCTGCACAAATACATACTCGCCCTTATTTACCAGTACATCACGAGCCCAGATAGCCGACGTGCGCCGACGCACTTCATCGGCTAACGGTATGGGTATCAATTGCTCCAGTTCAAGCTGCATGGTATACTATTGTTGTCGACGTATAAAAGTAGAGATCAATGAGCAAATTTGCGCTCGTTATTTACAGCAAAAACGCTTAAATTTAAGTATGATAGCACGCCTCTTTGATATAGTATCGGCAAAAGCCAGGGAAGAACCGAACGCGGTGATGCTGGCGGCCAAGGAACAAGGTCAATGGCGCACCTACAGCGCCGGCGATGTATGGGAAACCGCCCGCAAACTGGCCGGCGGCCTGGAATCTCTGGGTATTTCCAACTCAGAACTCACACCGGAAAAGCAGGAAAAGATCGCCGTCATTTCGCCCAACCGACCGGAGTGGATCATTACTGACGTTGCAGTGCAGCTCACGGGCGGCGCACTTACGCCTGTGTACCCCACTTTGGCTCCTGCCGAGCTGGCCTATATTCTCAAAGAGGCTGAAGTGCGGATCTTATTTCTCTCCAACAAGGATATCTATGAGCGTTTTAAAGACGCGCTCAGCGAAGTGCCTACACTCAAGCACATTTATTCTTTCGATAGGGTGGAAGGTTTGCCCAACTGGCAGGACCTTGTTTCCAAAAACCTGCAGCCCGATGAAGCTGTTATTTCACGTATTAAGCCGGAAACACTAGCTACCATTATTTACACCTCGGGCACTACAGGAAGCCCGAAAGGCGTAATGCTATCCCAGAGCAATATCGTCAGCAATGTATTAGACTGCATGCCTGAATTCTGGTTTGCCAGCAAAGGTGAACGTGCATTGAGCTTTTTGCCGCTCAACCATATCTTCGAAAAAATGGTGACCTACGTATACCTCAACCAGGGGGTATCTATCTATTATGCAGAGAGTATGGAAACAATAGGCGAAAACCTGAAAGAGGTAAAACCTGTTGTATTTACCACGGTTCCGCGGCTGCTGGAAAAAGTGTATGAAAAAATACTGGCCAAAGGCATGGACCTGAAAGGCATTAAACGCGCTTTGTTCTTCTGGGCCCTGGGCCTCGGTTTTAAATACGATAATATCAAACAAGGCTCCGCCTGGTACCGCTTGCAGCTAAAACTAGCCAACAAGCTTATATTCAGCAAATGGCGTGAAGCGCTGGGTGGTAACGTCCGCGCCATTGTAACGGGAGCGGCTGCCTGTCAGGACAGGCTGATACGTATTTTTTCATCTGCCGGCATCACCATTATGGAAGGTTATGGCCTCACCGAAACATCGCCGGTAATATCCGTAAACAAATACAGGAGCGAAGACCGTCGCATAGGCAGCATCGGCCCGGTGATACAAAACGTAGAAGTGAAACTGGCCGAAGATGGAGAGATCATGGCACGTGGTAAAAACATCATGATGGGCTATTACAAAAAACCTGAACTAACTGCAGAGGTAATAGATAAAGATGGATGGTTTAAAACCGGCGATATCGGCACCTGGGTAGAAGGTCGCTTCCTCAAAATAACCGACCGGAAGAAAGAGATATTCAAAACTGCAGGTGGTAAGTATGTAGCGCCGCAGGTTATCGAGAACAAGATGAAAGAAAGCGTCTTCATCGAACAAATGATCGTGGTCGGCAATGGTCGCAAATTTGTCAGCGCGCTTATCGTGCCTGCGCTACCGCATGTAAGGAAATACCTGGAGGAGAAAGGAATGAAAACACCTACTACCAACGAAGAGCTGGTAAGGATACCTGAAGTGGTTGACCTCGTTCAAAAACAGGTGGAAAAATACAACCAGTTATTCGGACATGTAGAGCAGGTGAAGAAGTTTGCTTTATTGCCACACGAATGGACCATTGATACAGGAGAGCTAACACCTTCGATCAAGATCAAGCGCAAAGTCATCGAACAGAAATTTGCAGGCGAGATCGATAAGATGTATTCTTAGCTGCCTGTGATAAAAGCACTCAGCGCACTAAATACGATCAGCAGGCCAACCAGTACAAAACCTATAATAGTGACTATGCCCATGTACTTGAACATGTTTTTCAGGTACCGCAATCCCTCATTAAACAAATGCTGGTTTTGCGTGGCAATGGATTGCTTGCTTAACGCCGAGAACTTAAACAACGCCCAGATGGGGTAAAAATAAAGCAGCGAAATTGTCACATAGGTCAGAAAAGTGGCCATTGTGTCGGGCTGCTGTGTCATGAACAGCAAGCCAATGCCAATGAGCAATAACAGGCCAAAGCTCACAAAGCTGATGATCGCCAAAAACTTACCCCACCGGGCTGTTTCCAGCAAATATGCTTTGGACGTTTCGTCCAGGCCGAAATTGAAAATGCCCTCCTGCTTATCGTTAAACAACCCCATGGAAACAGATTATCCAATAAATATAGTCAAGACTTTTAGAATATTAGTAAGCCCTCGCGAATAACACACGCTGTATAGAAGGCTTGCCGGTCAGGATACACTTACCTTCCTCCTGCTCATTATTGAGTGGTATACACCTAATGGTTGCCTTGGTCATATCCTTGATCTTCTCTTCTGTTTCAGGCGTACCATCCCAGTGTGCCGAGATAAAGCCGCCTTTCTCGTCCAGCAGCTTTACAAACTCGTCCCAGCTGTCAGTTTTAGTAGTGTGTTCAGTTCTGAAGGCAAGCGCACGCTGGTACATATTCGATTGGATGTCTTCCAGCAGTTGAGCAATGCCATCTGTAAGGCCGTCCAGCGAACGGCTGGTTTTTTCCTT
>JAJNBR010000196.1 GCA_021156265.1 Flavipsychrobacter sp. | reverse complement strand
CTGAAGTATCCTTTCTGTTAGGATTCGTAGTTCCCAGATCCTCATCTTCATCTTCTTCTAAACGAGAAGTGTCGTTGCCCTGGCGCTGAGAGCCACCTTGCTGGCCGCTACGCTGTTGTTCTTGTCCAGACTGTTGTCCGCCTGTTGACACATTTTGTTGCAGATCGTCATCATTCGAGCCGAGACCGCGATTTGACTGAGAACCACTTTGGTTACCTTGCTGGCCGCTTCGGCCTTGGTTACCTTGATTCGATTGTCCTGGGCTGTAAGATGAGCCTTGATTTTTGTTTTCTGCCATAGGATGAAATTTTGAAAGATTAAAAGCGATGATATAAATAATTGGAATTGCGCATTACCGCCGAGACAATGTAAAGAGTATGCCATCAAGATGAGGCCGGACAGCAGCAAACCCCGATGAATAGCCGCTTCCGGTGTATATTAGACCTGCTCGTTTATACTACGAAGTAAAACTCTGCTATTTATGGCTGAGCTGTTGTCGCCGGAAGGCTATAATATAATTCAAGTTAAAATTGTACAAGGGTGAAGATGAGCTTAAAGTGAAACTTTAGGTTGGAGGATGGAAAGAACGATGTAGAAAATAATACACTAAGTTGATCGCAAGAAGATATGGCCCCAAACAACTACAAGACAAGGAAGCTACAGTTATCGAATGACAGTACCGTCGCTTATATCGACGAGGGCCAGGGAACTCATACTTTACTGTTTATCCATGGATTAGGTACTTATGCTTTAAGCTGGAGGTATAATGTTGACTATCTAAAGCAATACTTTAGATGTATTGCATTAGACCTTCCAGGTAATGGCTTTTCCGATCGCGGAGAATACCCGTACGGCATTAGCTTCTTTTCGGCCAGTGTGCTCGAGTTTATACAAAAGCTTCAGCTAACGAATGTGGTTTTAGTAGGTCATTCTATGGGTGGCCAGGTTGTTCTCGATCTCGCGATCAAGCATACTGACTGCGCCGCCAAGCTGGTACTTTGTGCGCCCGCCGGCTTCGAGACATTTACTGCTTTTGAGCGAAGCACTTATATGTCGGCTCTTCGGGTAGCTGACCTGTTCTCGTCGGCAGAGGACAGTATAGCCAGCTCGGTCCTTATGGGCTTTTACCACCAGCAACCTGAAGCGGTGCGGATTGTGAATGAGCTCAAAGAGCTATTGAAGGGCTACCCGGGCAAAGAGTACAGGAAGATGATAGATGGGTGCATATATGGTATGCTGCATGAACCAGTAGTCGATCGCCTCCATTTAATTAAGCAGAAAACACTTGTGTTATTTGGAGAACATGATGCGCTGATTCCCAATAGGTTAATCCATTTTACTTCTACTGAAAATATAGCCGTTTCAGGGTCGTCTAAAATACCTAAAGCAAAACTTGAGATGGTGCCTGGCGCAGGCCATTTTGTGCAGATAGAAAAAGCCGAACTGGTGAATCGGATGATCCACCAGTTCGTGCTGGAAGGTTAGGCGTCGTCGTCTTCGCTGGCGTTAAACTGCTTGCGATATGCCTTGATAAAGATGGCCCCGAGGTTTTTGTGTGGGGGCACATAATCATCGAATAGTTCTTTGAGGTGGCTGTTCTTTTTGCCGGAGAAATGGGTTTCCAGGTCTTTCCAGGTCGTAATCCAGTTAACGTTTTTGCCGGCCAGCAACTGGTCGTTAATGGCCTTGATGATCGGCTCGTTAATGTTCATGGCGCCCACCTGTTTGGACGAAATGATATGCGCATCGGGCGACGAGTTGAGTACCGTAGCCAGGTTGTGGTAACCACCGCAAGACCCCAATACAACGATCCGGGTTTCTTTCTGCAGCCGGTCCAACGTCACGGGCAGGTGGTAGCTGTGACCACGGTGCACCACGATGGTCGGGTGAATATTCTTCTCCGCCAGGAACTCAGCCAGCTTTTGCTGGGCGGTCTCATCTTCAGGTTCTTTCAGGGGTAAGTTGGCGTAGATGGTCACCGGCTTGCCGCTGGTCGAGGTAATAGTTGACCAGTACTGGCTGTTGGTTACCTTCCACTTTCCGTCTTTAAAGTTACCCAGGAAGCTGCGGTAGGAATTGATACCATCCTCATCGCCATAGAAGAAGAACTGTTGATATACAGTCCCATTATCGCCGCCAATAGCCAGATTCTTATTCTGCACCAGGTTGATGGGCGGCAGATCGAGAAGCTGCGACTGGCGGATAGCTTCTTCTTCGGTAGAGCCTTTTGCTCCTTCAAACAGGGTAGAAAGCAGGCCATAAACTATGATCCCTTTCCTGCTACGCTTACTAAAGGCGTTCTCGTAATTGTCTTTTACCTGCTGTTTCAGAAAGTTAGAAAGTTCCGGGTCATCTATGCTGCCAAATGCGTCTGCTACGTCCACCGCATCTTCCAAATCGTCTTCCTTGCCATTCTCCAGACCGGCAATGAAATCCTTCATTAAACCCGTTTTGTGCTCAGGAGTCATGGTAGCCAGGAAAGTGTTCAACGTATTATAGCCAGCGCACATGCGTATGAACGTACGGAAACGGTCGCGATGGACGGTGTCCAGCATCTGATCGCCGGAACGCGGAGCCATACGCTCCAGCATTCTTTTGAAGGTACCCAGGAAGCTGGAAGTATAGA
The DNA here is from genome assembly GCA_021156265.1 of Flavipsychrobacter sp. Taxonomy (GTDB): domain Bacteria; phylum Bacteroidota; class Bacteroidia; order Chitinophagales; family Chitinophagaceae; genus Polluticoccus. The sequence goes on along the minus strand of JAJNBR010000196.1, from coordinate 3,218 downwards.
TCTCATCGGCGCTGTACACCATAATAAAATATAATGCTTCGGGCGCAAAGCCGTCGATACATTTGAATCTCACGGGGTCGGGAGAGTCGTGCAGCTCGTTCATGGTACGGACATATTTAAGTCCGCGGTATTTGAGTTCGTCGGTGTAGCTGTCGCCACCCAATTGTTCGTTCTGGATCTTCAGCCTCACAAGGTTCTGAAAGAATAGGTCCTGGTCTGCAGTTATCTGGTCTATTTCAGCTATGGTTTTCCTGCCGTTATGAATATCACTCAGGAACGGCATCGCCTTAAGTGGCGATTTTGACTCATTGGCGATACGCACTATCGTTTGCACCAGCGGATCCTTGCTGCGGCGAACTGCACTGCTCAAGGTATAGTTGGTAGACGAGGCAAAGTTGTACACCTCTTGTGGAACTACCCTGGCAGCAGCGGCGATGGTGGCGTCGGCATACGACTCCTTAGCAAACTCCGGCAGGCGCCTGATGAGCAGCTTCGGCTCGCGTGTGCCCATTTCGGTATAAACGTAGGCCACTTCTTCCGACCCGTCTTCGAACAACAGGCGCACGTTCTCGAGTGTATAGATGTTCACGTTACTCTTGACGAACTGCAATGACTTGCCTTCATGTTTGGCGATGATCAGATCGCGCATGTTGTTTACAACGCGGCGGTAATGGTAGGGATCTGCGTTTACCCGCGAGTTATATTTGCGTAGCATTTCCCATAGCGCGTTCAGGTAGCCGATCTTGACCTGGATCATACGTGCCGGGTCCAGGTCATTGGCCGGCAGGTTCTCGATCATGACCTGGTAGTGGTCGATATCCTTTAGTATAGCTTTAGTGATCGCATTGTTGGCTGCGGTGTCATCCTCAGAGTAGATAATAATTCCATTTACTCTCCCGTCTGACACATCGGCCTTTTTCTGCTCATCGTCTATTTTGCCGTGTATGTACTGCGTCTGCCGTGGAATTGGAGCTATGAGTGTATCAACATCGTAGATACTGAACTCTTTCTTTGCCTGTTTTTTCTTTCTCCTTCCCTGGGCTAAAGCGTCGTAGTGTGTGAGGGACAGCATTAAAATTAGCAGCCCTAGCATGCGCCATGTGATCCTTAACATAGTTTGTTCCTTGCCGGTATCGTAACCGGTCTTTTAGTGATCGATTATACCTATTTATTATTAAGGCGGTATTCTTACTGCATAATACAGCAAAAATACCGCCAACCATGTTAAAGATATGGTAACTGTCCCCGGATCTGTAAGCCTACCACTCGGGGTAAAGCGGGAAGCCTTTCATAAACTCGTTCACTTCGTTTTTAACACTATCTATAACATCATTGTTATCAGGGGCCATCAGCACTTTATCCAGCCAGTCAGCTATTTGCTGCATGTGTTCCTCTTTCAGTCCGCGGGTAGTAACTGCGGGCACGCCCACGCGGATACCCGAGGTGACGAACGGCGATTTGTCGTCGAAAGGCACCATGTTCTTGTTCAGGGTAATGTCTGCCTGGACCAAGGTGTTCTCGGCTTTTTTACCGCTGATGCCTTTGTTGCGAAGATCGATGAGCAGGAGGTGGTTGTCGGTTCCGCCTGATACTATATTGTATCCTTTATCGAGGAAAGCTTTGGAAATAGCCTGTGCGTTTTTGATGACTTGCTTCGTATAGTCTGCGTACTCATCCTGCAATATCTCGAAGAACGAAACAGCTTTGGCCGCGATGACATGCTCCAGCGGGCCGCCCTGTGTACCGGGGAAAACGGCCAGGTCTATCAGCGCGCTCATCATGCGGATCTCACCCTTTGGAGCCTTCAGGCCCCATGGGTTTTCAAAGTCCTTTTTCATTAGGATGATACCGCCACGGGGACCGCGCAGGGTCTTGTGCGTGGTGCTGGTCACGAAATGGCAATGCTCGAACGGGCTTTTCAGGTGGCCTTTGGCTATCAGGCCTGCCGGGTGGGCGATGTCTGCCATCACCAGGGCGCCTATTTTATCAGCAACAGCACGGATGCGGGCATAGTCCCAGTCGCGGCTATAGGCAGATGCGCCGCAGATGATCATTTTAGGTTTATGTTCGAGCGCCTGTTTTTCCAGGTGGTCATAGTCTATTAAGCCGTCCTCTTTTCTTACACCATAGAAAACGGGGTTGTACAATTTGCCGGAAAAATTGACCGGCGAACCGTGCGTCAGGTGACCGCCCATGCTCAGGTCGAGGCCGAGGATGGTATCGCCCGGTTGCAGGCAGGCTAGCATTACTGCAGCATTTGCCTGGGCACCACTGTGCGGCTGTACGTTTGCATAGTCAACGCCGAATACCTGTTTGATACGGTCGATGGCCAGTTGTTCACTTTTGTCTACTACTTCGCAGCCACCATAATAGCGGCGGCCGGGGTAGCCCTCAGCATATTTATTGGTCATCACATTACCCATAGCCTGCATTACCTGCATGCTTGTAAAGTTCTCAGAAGCTATAAGCTCCAGGCCGCGGCGCTGGCGCTGCATTTCTTCATGTATCAGTTCAAATATGGCGGTATCGCGTTGCATGTATCTAAATTTCGGGTTGCAAAGTAGTGATTTAGGGGTGAAATATGTATAGTGGATGAATGGTGGGTTTGTATATGTGTTGTTTTTTTTGTTTGTTTTTTGCGCGAACACTGTCAAAATCGCCCTTTTTTGTTGTCGTTTGTTGTCGATTTGGGGTTGTTTTGAATCGCAAAGTGGTGTTGCGGTAACAGGAGGGCAGGTTGAGTGACACAGGAACGGGTCATTTTACTATATTTTATAAATACAAAAATACAATATTTTGTTCATTTGTCCAATGATTCATTGGTGAGGTATTGCACGATGAATACACGCATAGAGGCGTGGCTGTTCCTCTAGGCGGAGACTTATATGAGCTATGAAGATTTAATAACTAAAGGGTCCCGGTCAGAATTCTTGCAGCCGTGTCCGCAAGAACTTGCACTTGTTCTATCTCTATAGTCGAAGGTTCCCGTTTTTCGCGAAAGTAAGTACCGAAGGTGCCCAGTACTTTTCCATCAGAACTCTTAATGGGCAAACTCCAGGCCCCCAAAAAGCCCAAGGCAAGTGGCAGGTGTTTTAGTTCAGCCCATTTATCGTCGGCACAAAAGTCGCGGGTGATAACCATATTTCCGGTAGCAGCTACTGCAGCACAGGTTCCCAAATTCGGATTGGGCTTTAAACCATCAATAGCCGTGAGATAAT
>JAJNBR010000195.1 GCA_021156265.1 Flavipsychrobacter sp. | reverse complement strand
AGTACAATAACTTACTATAATTATGGTAAGGGCATCGAACCTGCCAGCCTGCACGTCAACAAGTATAATGCAAATAAACACGTAATGCAGACTACGGGCTATAGCTGGGATGCAGGCAGTAAGCAATGGCTGACTGCTGCACGTACCACCTACCATTACAATAACGACAAACTGCCTGATACCATTTTGTTTGAAGGCTGGGTAGGCGGCAGTTCTTCCTGGGTTAAAACACAGCAAACAGTAAACACATATGCAGGGCAGCGGCAGGAAACGTCCGTTCGCCAACTCATGTCGATGAGTGGCTGGGTCAATGATAGCCGTTCAAGTTACTCCTACGACGCCAAAGGCAAAATGCGTATGACGGAAGAGGAAGAATGGGATCAACTGGCGGCTGATTGGGAAATGAAGTCGCGTGTTGAATACAGTTATAGCAATGAAGGTGATAATATAGAACAGAAGATTGCGGCCTGGGATGGCGCAGGCTGGGTCGATATGCGCAGAACGCGGTATGCCTACAATCAACACCATCGCGTGACCTCGGAAGAAAGCCACACCTGGGATCCCACGACCAACGACTGGATCATTAATTCGTGGGATATTAACCGTAAGTTTTATTATGAGGCATATACCAACGCCGTACCTGAGGTAGCTGGCAGGCAAATAATGTTGGATGTATTTCCTGTTCCTGCAAAAGACAGGATCAACATCTCCGCTTCTTTTAAAACAATTCAGCCGGTACTGATCACGCTTACAGATATGAGCGGCAAAATAATGAGGCAACATAGTGAGCAAGCGGGTGTCAATTATCGTAGCAGCCTGGATGTAGCCGATCTGCCGGCAGGCAACTATATTATCAATATTACGGGTAGCAACGAACAAGCTGCAAAGACCATCAGCATCGTACGATAACCTTTCACAATCAATTTATTATTTACACGGGCCGCATGATGTGCGGCCCGTTGCTTTTGTTAAAACACCGCAAAAGTTGCAGAAATATTTTGCACGTACGAAAATGTTCGTACATTAGCTACGAAATCATTCGTAAATAGCACTAATTATTATGACCAGCAAGGTAAAACCAACCGAAAGCGAACTGGAGATACTCAACATACTCTGGCATAACGGCCCCTCTACCGTGCGCAAGGTGCACGAAGAACTGGCGATGACCAAAGAAGCGGGTTATACCACAACGCTGAAGCTGATGCAGATCATGCACGATAAGAAATTGCTGAAGCGCGATGCCAGTTCGAAGACACATGTGTTTGAGGCAGCAGTGTCGCAGCAGCAAACACAGGGACAGATGATACGCAAGATGATAGACACGGTATTTAACGGCTCTGCCAGCCAGTTGGTAATGCAGGCGCTGGGTAGCCATAAGGCAAGCAAAGAAGAGCTGGACGAGATAAGAGCGTACCTGGAGGGCATGGAAAAGAAAACAAAGAAGGCAAAGAGCTAACCACACCATCAACAATAAAACCTGTTTTATGAATAATCTACAGGACATTTTTCAGACAGTTTCTCATGCATTGGGTTGGGCACTGCTGCACTCCATCTGGCAAGGTTTCCTGTTGTTTGGGCTGCTTTGGGCAATACTCAAACTGGTGCCTTCGTCATCTGCTAAGCTGCGGTATAGGCTCAGCCTGCTGGCGCTGGCCGGCATAGCAGGATGGTTCGTGTATACTGCCGCCGGCTATTGGCAAAGCATGCAGCAGTACACCGTTATCATCAGCACACAGGCAGACACGATAACACTGCAGCAATCATCAGGGCAACAACCGTGGATGAGCGAAGCGGTCTTGTTGAAATGGCTGGCACCGCTGGAAGGACAATTGCCTTTGCTTGTGGCGATATACCTGCTTGGTGTAGCTGCACTATTTGCAAGACTACTATTTAATATAGCCGGCATCCGCAGTTTAACGTCGAAACAGGTGCAGCAGCCAACCGACGAATGGCTGGTGTTGCTGAGCGATTGCATGCAGCAACTGGGCATTACAAAACAAGTGCGCCTGCTGTTCTCTGAAAGGATCACTGTGCCCATGATCACCGGCACGCTCAAACCGGTGATACTGGTACCGCTGGCGATGATTACACGATTGGATACTTACCAGGCAGAAGCCATATTGCTGCACGAGCTGGCTCATATACGGCGGTACGATTACCTGGTGAATATCATTCAAACCATTGCAGAAACCATTTTGTTCTTCAATCCTTTTGTATGGGCCGTATCCTCTATCATCCGCCGCGAGCGCGAACACTGCTGCGACGACGTGGTGTTAGAGCATACTCAATGGCCTATGTCTTACGCACATGCACTTACCACCCTCGAATCGTACAGGCAAAACCCGCTTGCTATGGCAGCTACCGGGCACAAAAACCAATTACTCCACCGCATTAAAAGAATGATGGAAATGAACCACAACACAATCTCTTACGGACCTGCGTTTACCGTATCGCTGGCAGTGCTGCTGGCCGTATCGTTCATCTGGCTAACACCGGCACTGGCGCAGAGCAAGAAAGATAAAGCTGCAGAGGCGGCCAAAACAACCAGCACTCCTGCGGCAACAGAAACCGCAGTGGCCCCCGTATCAGACACGGGTAAAGTGGTAAGGAAAGAACGGATCACCATTGTTGATCCCGATGGTAAGAGGCATACCTATAACTCAAGGGACGAGGTGCCTGAAAAATACAGGGACAAGCTGACCACTGTGACAGAAAATGGTGAAGAGGTAAGGGTGAACAGGACCGTTACGGATAAGAATGGCGTGAGAGAAGAAGTGGTGGACATTGAGCGGACTATTAAAGAAGCAATGGAAGGCGTAGACTGGGCGGCTATCAGTAACGAAGTAAACACTGCCGTGGCCGAGGCTAACAAAGCGATAGCGGAAATTGACTGGGTAAAAATAAATGCTGATACCAAAGCAGCGATGGAAGAGTCTAAAAAGGCGATGGCAGAAGCCAGCAAGGCAATAGCCGAAATAGACTGGAATAAGATTGACGCTGAAACCAGGAAAGCGCTGGAAGAATCGAAGAAGGCAATGGCAGAAGCTGAGAAGGCAATGGCTGAATCCGTGAAGGCGATGAAAACGATGCCACCCGTACCACCTGCACCAGGTGCGCGGCCAGCAGTACCACGTCCACCAGTGGCGGCAAGACCGTCTATCGGTACCGTTACGCCGCAGCGGCTCTCCCGCATGGATGGTGATTACAAGCGCATGCTGGATCGAATGGAAGCCGAAGGGCTGATCGATCGCAGCAAGAAGTACAAGGTGGAGAAAAACAACAATGCACTATATATTAACGATAAGAAACAGTCGGCCGAAACATTTCGCAGGTATAACAGGTACCTGGCTGATGACAATGTAACGATCAAGGGCAAAAAGGGGACTCTTCAAATAGAGGTGAAAAGCGAGTAAGTTCTGCGTTTTTTTGACTATTAACAGGTGAAACTGCGGCGCGGCTACCAGGCGGCGCCGCTTCGTTTTGGGCATTTTGCTCCTCGCTAAAAAACTTGAAAAATACCGTTAAATAACGGTACTCCGGCATCGTGGGCCGATGTACTTTGCACTTGATTCTTGCGCCGGTAACATTATCATGTCACTATACTTGCTCCAGGCAGAGATCAATACTTAGTCACACACGCACCTAAAAACCAAACTCGTTATAATAGTGGGTCATCTTGATTCAGGCTGCCTTTCCAGGCAGTCTTCTTATTTAGGGCTGGCATTGCGAAACTTTGCCAGTTCGTCATTGCCGGCGTTGCCTAACAAGAGCACGTCCCCATCCAACTTATAAGTGCTGGCATCGCCCAGCGCCTTCAGGTAGTTTGTTTCCACGTCCATATTGGGACAGGCGCGTTTAGTGCTGCCTACTTTTTCTATGGCTATCTGGCCGGGAGCAGCGAGCTTGTAGCTGCCAAAGAAATGATTGCAGCCGGTGTTGCCCGATACCCGGTTGCTGTCGGTGCCAAATTTGATGTACGCCTCGCCGGCTGCATTGCGACCTACTACCGGTTCGCCCATAAGCTCTTCCAGTTTCCAGTTCTTACCGGCCAGGGCGTCGTGCTCTTTTTGCATGGTGGTATTTAGCTGAACTGTTTTGCTGGGACCGTCGCAGGCTGTGCCGAATATTATAGCCAGCAGGGCAGGAACGAAAAACCTGTAAAATCCGCTCATTGTGTTGCGTTTATAATTAAAGATAAGGTTTGCCATCATTTATTTAATTTATGGAGCAATAACCTTAACATAACAATTGGTCTCAAAAATCGGCCCCAATTTTGCTTTACAAACCAAAAGGGCAGAAGGTGCTGTCTTTATTTATCCAGGTTACAATTATGAAAGGCTTGTTACAATTTATCATCGGACTCTTCAGGCTGGCCAAAGAACGCCGCCACCAAAGGAAGCATTATAAGACAGACACCGGTTTGTTTATCTAACCCTGTGTACGCCGCCGCCTGTTACAGGTTGTCGGCAGCTATCACCGTCCAGTCTTTGTGGGCATAGCCCTTTTCCAGCCAGCGGTCCATTTCTTTAGCCACAGCGGGTACCATTACCAGCTCTTTGTCGCCATTGGCGGCTTCTTCCATCATTAATCTTGCATCTTTGCGCGCCATCTGCAGCTCCCACGAAGGGTTGTCGAACTGCGCTGCCATCACGCGTTTTAGTCTGCCGGGGGCCTGTGCGCCCGGGTTCCATTCGCTGAACAGCGCCAGTATATCGCTACCCTCTACCCCCACTGCCTGGCCCAAAGCCAGCATGTCTGATATGCCGCTGGTGAGCGCCAGCAGGAAGAGGTTACCGATCAGCTTCAGTCCTGCCGCCTTGCCGGTACGGTCACCTAAGTTGAGGAGCTTGCCCGTCATAGGCGATAGCCAGGGCGTTATCTTTTCTATCACCTGCTGATCTCCCGATACCAGCATGTAGCCGCTGCTCTCCAGCGCATTTACCGGCCCCATAAATACAGGTGAGTGTACATAAGTGAATCCTCGCTCCGCCCAATCCTTTGTGCGGCGTATAGCGCCCTCGGTGCTGGTAGTGCTGTGGTCTATGATATAAGCGCCGGGGGTCAGTCCCTCAGAAGCCTGTTCCAGTACGGTATCCACCACGGCATCATCGGTAAGGGTAAGGTGCACGCGGTTGGCGCCTTTAACGGCATCGGCCACGCTATCGAAGGCTTTGGCGCCGTCGGCTTCCAGGGCTTTGGCTTTTTCGGCAGTACGGTTCCATACTTGTACCGATGCCCCTTTGGCTAGTAATGCTTTGGTGAAGTTGGCGCCCAGCAGGCCCGTGCCTATAAATGCGATCATGATCTGGCTCTTGTGTTTGAGCCGTAAATGTAAGCAAGCGCGGGCGGTTTTGAACCCAGCATCAGCCGGGACTGCTTATATAAACAGTCCCGTTTCTGACTGGTAGTGCTTTTTGAAAAAGCGCTTATGTTTCATAGGGGCAAAGAGGGCGTGCAAGAGGCTGGATAATTGGCGTTTCATAGATCTTGTCGCTTATAGTACCACAAAACTACAGTGGCCATTAATACCCCAATACCGTGAAAACACGGTATTTTTTAAAAACTTGTCAAAGAGCTCACCTACGCTCACACCTCTGCTGTTCGCAACATTTCCTTAACCCAGGCTTCACCCGCAGCTTACTTTGCGCAGCTACCTTGCGGGCCTAAACGATACAACCATGAAAGTATTAGTAAGCAACCTGAATGTACACGCTACAGAACAAGACCTGGAAATGCTGTTTGCTGACTTTGGCAGCCTGCTGTCAGTAAAGCTGATACGGGGCTGGGATTCCTACGAATCGCGGGGGCTGGCCGTGGTGGAATTTGCCTGCCGCCATGAGGGAGAGCAGGCACTGCACCAACT
>JAJNBR010000194.1 GCA_021156265.1 Flavipsychrobacter sp. | reverse complement strand
GCCTGTCTTAGTGAGTGCAAAGTATTTACGCGGGGGGCCGCTTGGCGATTCCTCCCAGCGATAACTAAGCATTCCAGCATTCTTCAGGCGGGTAAGTAACGGGTAAAGAGTTCCTTCCAGTACCACCAGTTTCGCTTCCTTCAACTGCTCCAATATATCACTCGGATAAGCTTCCTTTTCTTTATGGATGATACCAAGGATGCATAATTCCAGTAACCCTTTCCGCATTTGCGATTCCGTATTGTCTATGGTCATGATCGCCGTTTTACAAAGACAAATGTAAGTGATTTTACAATACTGTGTATTGCATAGTACCTTTTTATGGACAATATTTTGTTAAGGATAGTACCGGGTAATAGGTCGGAATCTTCCGAGTTGCCTGAAATAGATACCTTTGTATCATGGATTTCAGAAAAATATCTGGAGAGGATATAGCCTATTTCCGTTCGCTGGAGGGGGTCAGGAATATATTTACCGACAATGACAATCTGGTCATAGCTGCCTCAGACCAGACTGAAGACCTCCGCTATTTGCCTGAGGTTGTATTACAGCCTGAAACCGTGGAAGCTGTTAGCGCGATAATGCGTTACTGCAATGAGCATCGCTTGCCGGTAACACCACGCGGAGCAGGCACAGGGTTAAGTGGTGGGGCATTGCCTGTATTTGCTGGTGTTGTGCTGGACATGAAGCGCTTCAATAAAGTATTGAACGTCGATAAAAGAAACTTGCAGGTGGTTGTGGAACCAGGTGTAATAACGCAGGAACTTCAAGAACATGTAAAAGCCGAAGGCCTGATGTATCCACCAGATCCCGCGAGCAAAGGATCGTGCTTTATAGGCGGAAATGTTTCTGAAAACTCGGGCGGGCCAAGGGCTGTGAAGTATGGTGTGGTGAAAGACTATGTGCTGAACCTGGAGGTGGTAATGCCTAATGGTGACGTGATGTGGACCGGCGCTAACGTGCTGAAGAATGCAACCGGGTATAACCTCACCCAACTGGTAGTTGGCAGCGAGGGAACACTTGCTGTGATCACCAAAATTGTGTTGAAGCTGATACCCGCGGTAAAACACGACCTGCTGATGCTGGTGCCTTTCCGTTCATCAATAGATGCATGCGCTGCTGTGAATGCCATATTCATGGCCGGTTACTTACCCTCTGCCCTGGAGTTTATGGAAAGAGATGCCATAGAATGGTCGATGAAATATGTGCAGTCATCAGGCGTATCACTACCTGATGATATACAGGCGCATTTGTTGATAGAAGTGGATGGCAACAATCTCGATCAGCTGTACAAAGAGATGGAAGCTATTTCAGAGGTAGTGCAGCAATTCGACATCGACGAGATCCTTTTTGCAGACAGCCATGAGCAAAAAGAGATGCTGTGGACCCTACGCAGAAAAGTTGGCGAGGCCGTTAAAAGCAATTCGATATACAAGGAGGAAGACACAGTGGTGCCGAGAGCTGAATTGCCGGAATTGCTGCGCGTCATTAAAGAAATAGGTCACGAGTACGGCTTTCATTCTGTGTGTTATGGGCATGCGGGCGATGGTAACCTCCACGTTAATATCGTAAAGGCAGGAATGAGCGATGATGACTGGAATAATAAGCTTCCCGAAGGCATTAGAAAACTGTTCAAAGAGGTAGTGCGTTTAGGCGGTACTATTTCGGGAGAACACGGCATTGGGCTCGTACAGAAAAATTACATGGATATTGCTTTCAGTGCCTCGCAGTTGCAATTGATGAAAGAGATCAAAAAAGTCTTCGATCCCAATGGTATTTTAAACCCCGGAAAGATCTTTGCAGCCTGATTTTAAGAGAACTTTTGCAGTTTTGCCAGGCATAAGGCCTAAACGCCTAAAAACATGCATAGATTAATACATAACTTCGCATGAGATTGATTTTTATGAAGAAATTACTGTTGATCGTATTTTTTATTCCGCTGGCTTTAAATGTTATGGCTCAGGATACTGTCTATAGCAGCAGTGGAAAGCCGATAAGTCAATACAGGCTAAATGAGGAAAAAAAAGCAGCAGACCGTGGTTTTGATAAAAGCAAACTGATATTTGGAGGTGGGTTTACATTCGGTGCAGGTAATGGTATTTTTAATGCAGGGATTTGGCCCATAGTAGGATACCGCGTAACTGAAAAATTTTCGGTGGGTGTAGGTCTGGGGTATGAATACCTCAGTGCAAAAAACTACTGGATGATAAGACATCCTGTAACGCTGGTTGATGAGTATTATTCTCTGAAGGTTTCTATATACAGAGGGAGCATCTGGGCACGTCATATCATCTGGAATAACATTTTTGCTCATGTTGAGCCGGAGATCAACCTGTGGAATGCGAGAAGACCTTACTATGATGGTAATCCGCCCGAGGTCAAAAAACGCAACGAGAGCTTTACCGTACCCCGCGCGCTGGTCGGCGGCGGGATCAGGCAGCCGATAGGCGACAGGTCTTCGTTAGTTGTGATGGTTCTTTACGACGTTATTCAAGATGACAAGAGTCCATACAGCCCTCTTGACATCCGTTTCGGGTTTAACGTAGGCTTTTAAGATATAGTTCCTAACATTTGTTGAGAGCTTTTTCACTGAAAAAGCTCTCAATTTATTTATATTCACATTTATGGGATCAGCATTTTTGCTCTACATAATACTCGCCTATTTTGCTTTGCTGTTAGGCATCGCATTTTATACCTCCCGCAATTCCAATAATGAGTCGTTTTTTATCGGCAACCGTAACAGCAAATGGTGGGTGGTTGCCTTTGGGATGATCGGTACCTCGCTATCGGGAATGACCTTCATTTCCGTGCCGGGCACCGTAGGGAAAGCCGGGTTTGACTATTTCCAGGTGGTGATCGGATACTGGATCGGTTATTTCGCTGTAGCTTTTATACTGCTTCCTATTTATTACAACCTGCGCTTAACCTCTATCTATACTTACCTGGACAAGCGGCTGGGCATGACCGCTTATAAAACCGGTGCTCTATTTTTCATCCTTTCAAGAACACTCGGTGCTACCTTGCGCCTTTACCTCGTGATAAAAGTATTGCAGCTTTTCGTTCTGAACGATATGAATATACCGTTCGAAGTCACCGCCATCCTTATCCTGGTGCTGATACTGCTCTATACTTACCGTGGCGGTGTTAAGACTATCGTGTGGACCGATACCCTCCAGACCACCTTCATGCTGCTGGGCCTTATCGTTTGCGTAGGCTATATAATGAATGCACTGAATCTCGATTTCGGCAGCACCTGGGCGGCATTGCAGGACAAAGGATATGCAAAACTGATACACACAGATCCACTCGCGCCAAATTTCTTTGTGAAGCAGATATTAGGCGGCGCCTTTATTACGATCGCTATGACCGGTCTAGACCAGGAAATGATGCAAAAGAATATCAGTGTAAGCAACCTGAAAGATTCTCAGAAGAACATGATCACTTTCTGTTTTACACTGCTGATCGTGAACTTTATTTTTCTCTTTTTAGGCGGCTTGCTCTATTTATATGCAGATGCAAAGGGAATAACCGCCACCGGCGATGACCTTTTCCCGACTATAGCCGTAAACAGCGGTCTGCCTTTTATGATCACGGTTTGCTTCCTGATAGGTCTTGTTTCCGCATTGTTTCCTAGTGCTGATGGAGCCTTGACCGCCCTGACCTCTTCATTTTGTATTGATATACTTGGAATGAAGAGAAGAACTGACTGGGACGAAAAACATAAAGCCCGCGTGAGATTGATCGTGCATAATGTGATGGCGATCATATTTCTGGCCTGCGTTTTCTTTTTCCGCGAAGTCGACAATGGCTCATTGATCCAAATACTGTTGGTTGTAGCCGGTTATACTTATGGACCGTTGCTGGCGCTGTTCGTATTTGGCATTTTTACCCGCAGGCAGCTTGTCGATTCCCTGGTGCCGGTCATTTGCCTGGTTGCTCCTGTGTTGTGTTATGTTCTGAAGCAACACGACAAAGAATGGTTGAACGGGTACGCTATCGGCACCGAACTACTAATAATAAACGCTTCATTGACCTTTTTGCTACTATTTTTGTGCTCTAAGAAGGGGAATGCAATCGAATTGACCGCTGATTAATTATGAAAGAAAAATTAACCAAGATAAAACTTCGCGACTGGACGGAAACCCGTGCCCATTCCAGTTGGCAGGTGTTCAAGATAATGGCAGAATTTGTGCAGGGGTTTGAAACGCTGGCGAAGATAGGTCCCTGTATTTCGATCTTCGGATCAGCAAGAACTAAACCGGGGCATAAATATTACGACCTGACTGTAGAAGTGGCCAGGCGCCTGGCCGATGAGGGATTTGGCATTATTACAGGAGGAGGCCCGGGTATTATGGAGGCCGGTAATAAAGGTGCAAATCTTGCCGGTGGTCGTTCGGTAGGCCTGAACATCGAACTTCCGTTTGAGCAACATAATAATCCCTATATAGATTTTGACAAGTCTATTAATTTCGACTACTTCTTTGTTCGCAAAGTAATGTTCGCAAAATATTCGCAGGGTTTTATTATGATGCCCGGTGGTTGGGGAACGATGGATGAATTCTTTGAGGTTGCTACGCTGATACAAACAAGGAAATTCACGCAAACACCGATGATCTGCATGGGCTCGAGCTATTGGAACGGGCTTTTCACATGGATGAAAGAGACCATGCTGGAAGTAGAGGGCAATATCAGCCCGGGCGATCTCGATATGATCAAGGTATTTGACAATGCAGATGAAGTAGTTGCTTACCTCCACGAGTTTTATTCACACAATAAATTGCAGCCTAATTTCTAATTATGACGCAATTGTTTTTGCCGGTGGCTATCAATGAATATGCCGAAACGTATACCACTCCGGAAACGCAGACGCTGGCAGCATTGAATCGTGAAACAAATGTGAAAGTTGAACTGCCGGTGATGCTATCGGGGCATTTGCAGGGCGGGTTGTTAAAGATGCTCAGTTATATGATAAAGCCCAGAAGGGTTTTGGAGATAGGCACATACACGGGCTATTCGGCTATATGCCTTGCCCAGGGCCTGGCAAACGACGGGATTTTGCATACCATTGACATCAATGAGGAGTTGGAAGACATGTGTTTTCGTTATTTTTGTGAGGAAGGATTAGAGAAGAAAATAGTGCAGCACTTCGGTAAGGCGGCTGAGATCATTCCAACACTGGAAGGGCAGTTTGACCTGGTCTTTATCGATGCTGACAAACAGAACTACAGTTTGTACTATGATATGGTGTTGGGCCGTGTACCTGTAGGAGGATATATTTTGGCGGATAACGTGTTGTATGATGGCGAAGTAGTGAAGCCAGCAGATGAACAAAGTAAAAATGCACGCGCTATTCATGCGTTCAATGAGAAAGTGAAGAGCGACAAGAGGGTGGAACATGTATTGTTACCGGTGCGCGATGGCATAATGATCATCAGAAAAACTACTAACTAACCTAATAATATATTTATGCTGAAGAACAGGATAGGGAGCATTGCAGTCATGCTACTGTTAAGCACAGGGGTGTACGGACAGGGCGATTATATTACTCGCGCAAAAAAATACGTAGAGCAATATAAGGAGCTTGCTATAGCAGAGCAGCGACGCACAGGGATACCTGCTGCCGTTACTTTGGCGCAGGGCATTCATGAAACAAGTGCAGGCAATAGTGAGCTTGCGATTAATGCCAACAACCATTTCGGCATAAAGTGTAAGAAGAATTGGACGGGTCAAAAATATACCTACACGGATGACGCGCCGAATGAATGCTTTAGGAAATACAATTCTTCAGTAGAATCTTACAAAGACCACTCCGACTATCTTTCCAGTCAGCCGCGATATGCCTCGCTGTTTCAGTTGTCCCCAACCGATTATTTTTCGTGGGCCATCGGTTTGAAAAAAGCGGGCT
>JAJNBR010000193.1 GCA_021156265.1 Flavipsychrobacter sp. | reverse complement strand
TGCGGACCTATTCGGGACCTACCTTGTTAACCTGACCATGGCTCAATACTACTTCCGGGTGCCGGACATCGACCTGGCATATTGGACAATGGTGCCGGAAATGATCTTTTACGTATTCATGCTTGGTTTGTTTCAGTTGAATCTTTTGCGCAAAACAGAATTAGTGGGCTGCTGCGTTCTGGCGCTGTGTATGCTCTTTTGCTATCTATGCCAGGGTACCGGATTCACACAAGTAACTAAAGTGATCAGATGGGGCTTACCTATCGTGAATTATTTTCCGCTGTTTGTTGCGGGCATTTCTTTTTACCGTATAAAGCACCGACAAAATACTGTATTTAATGTGTGCCTGCTGCCTGCTTGCCTGCTCGTGCAAATATTACTTTACAATAATGCAGTACAGATGCACTTCAGAACAGCCTTTCTCACTATGACCGAGTATACCGGGATAATTATGGCGTATTTTATCATTTTCGTCCTTTTTGTTTGCAATGCACTGCCATTTATTACCAATAAAATAACCGTGTTTTTAGGAAGTATATCTTATTCATTATATCTCGTCCATGCTTTTATTAGCATGAATGTTCTGATCCCTTTCGCCAAAGCTTACCTCACATCGAATTATCTATTAGCCTGTGCTTTTTCTCTTGCGGGCGTTATTATCATTGCAACCGGTGTCACCTACATTGTTGAAAAACCGGCAATGCGGTATATCAGGGCGAGGTTCAACAAACTGCCCGCAGCCGATATCAGCCGCACACCAGTCGAAAGCAAGAAGAATTTGAAACCGCTCGTAGAAAAAGTCCGCAATTTCTAAGGCTTAGGATCAGCTTAGTGGTAACGCAACTCTATGAATAAGTTTATCGAGCTATTTAAATCATGGCGCAGAGGCGAGGAGATAGAAGGCCAGGTTACATTATCCCTGCCAACAATATTACTTATTATAGGCGTAATAGTTTTATTGGTCTGGTATGCAATTAGGTAAAAATGCACTTACACCTTTCCCGCCCTTAGGGCCAGCTCTTCCAGCTTTTCGCGGAGGTGTTTAATATTGGCCGGTTTGTACAGGAAGTCGTCGAAGCCGGCTTCAAGTATCTGTTCTTTTTCGTTGATAGATGCAGTAAAGGCGATGGCGTGTGTGCTTGCCTTAGCTGACTTCGAATTGCGGATGCGTTTAATGGTATCGTAGCCGTCGGCCTCGGGCATGTGCAGGTCGAGCAATACGGCATCGAATTGTCCGGACAGCCATGCATCGTACGCCAATACACCGTTCTCTACAATAACAGGAGTGACGTTGAGCGTACGCAGTTGTTTTTTGATGATCACCCTGTTTACTTCATTGTCTTCTGCTACCAGGATGTTCAGCTTGCTCAGGTTGACTGATGTTTCCGCAGCATGTTCGATTACCGGGGCCTGCGCCTTAGCGAAGTTGATCGTAAAAAAGAAACGCGAGCCTTTGCCGGGCGTGCTTTCCAGTTCTATCTGGCTGTCGAATAACGGCAGCAGTTGTTTCACTATCGGTAAGCCCAGCCCGGTGCCCCCATACTTCCGTGTTACATGCGATTCGGCCTGTGTAAATACGTCAAATATCGCGGCATGTTTGCCGGGATGTATACCAATGCCGGTGTCTGCGATAGAAAACAAAACACCAATGCTATCATCAGTCCTGGTAGTGCACGACAGGTTTATATCTATGCTTCCCTGCTCTGTAAATTTAATCGCATTGCCAACGAGGTTATACAATATCTGCGCCAGGCGGGTGGGGTCAGTACTGACATGCTGGTTCCGGGCACAGTCGTCGATATGCACGTTAAACCGGAGACTTTTGGCCGTGGCTTTAATTCTTAAACCGGCGCACACATTCTGCACAAACTCGTCGAGCCGCACGGGCATCATTTCCAGTTCCAGTTTGTCGGAGTCTATTTTATTAAAGTCGAGCACGTTGTTGATGAGCGACAACAAGTCGAGAGCGGACGAGTGTAGTATCTTCAGGTTTTCCTTTTGCCGGTCTTCGGGTGTGTCGTCTATCAACAGCTCAGTGGTGCCGATAACCGCATTAAGCGGCGTACGCAGCTCGTGCGAGATGGTGGACAGGAAGTTGGACCTGGACACGGCAAGGCTGTTGGCCTCTGCCACCGAATGGCGGAGCTGTCCGTTCAGTTGCTCTTTGTCATTGAGGCTGGAACGAAATGCCTTGAAGAAAAGATAGTGGGCAACGATGATGGTAATGAAATTCAGCGTCACAACTATCTCTAGCCCCGGAGAAGCCAGCTGCTGGGGAACATTGGCCGAATAAAGGCTGGTGTCGTGGCCGGCCAGCATGACGGCCATTACGGGGAGTATGCTGACGATGGAGTAGAAAGTGCCCCAGCTGCTGCCTAACATATAAAACCCGCTCAGCACGATCATGAAGACGAACTGGAGCGTGATGAGATTGATAGTATGTATGAAAACAAAAACATTGGTCCAGACCGTAACAACGCCTATCAGCATCATGATCTGGGCTATCAGCTTCATGCGTGAGGGTGCGCCCAACAGAAGCTTGACGAGGAAAACATAGAAGAACAGTGCTATAAAGCCACGTACTATCTGCAAAGGCTGGCCAGCGGATGCACCTGTTACAATGGCAACAAAGATCTTAGCTAAACTAAAGCAAAGGATAGTAAAAATGATCTTAATACGGGCCTTGGCGAAATTGTCAGTTTCCGCATCAAGTGCCTTTCTTAAAGACCAATTGAAAAAGGACAGTGGTTGTTGCATGAATTGCAGGTATATAAAGGTATCTAATACTATTTAATGAATTATATAGTATAGAAAGTTTTATATGAGCGTTAACCGCTCCTATCCCTGCAATGTGATCAATAGGTGCTAGCTGCCTCGTGTGCCACCGGTGCGCACTGCTTTTTTGGAGAACCCGGCTGCGCCTTTGCCTGGTTTTGGGGCCTGCTGTTGTGCAGGCTTATTCGTCTTAGCTGCTTTGCCGCCCTTCTTTTTGTCTTTATGGTTTCCTGAAAGTAATGACATGGTCGTACTATGTTTTGTGCAGCTAATATAATACGCTCTACTGAAAGGAAGATGTTAAATGTCTATTTGACTGCTTGGTTTATTTCACCATATTTGGCGGATGAAGCACCAGCTTGATGCATTGACCACTACGCGCGGTATAGCAGCGCTGCTGGTGGTTGTTTTTCATTTCGGGTGTACGGTATTTCCCTTCAACCTTGCCGAGCATTTTTTCAGGAGCGGCAATCTGGCTGTGGGGTATTTTTTCGTGTTGTCGGGTTTTGTGATGTATTATACCTACCACAACCGGCCTCGTCATTATAACCTGTTCTTAAAAAAAAGGCTGATACGCATTGTGCCGGCTTTTTATGTTGCCCTCGCCTTGTCGGCTACCTGGCTTATTGCTGAAGGAGGCCTTTCCGGACCATTGTTTCTGCGACAGATGATACTGAACCTGACGTTTACCCAGGCCTTCTTTCCCGGCTATGCGTTGACGATAAATTCACCGGGCTGGTCGCTATCTATAGAAATGTTCTTTTACCTGCTGTTTCCTGCGCTGTTGGCCTTTGCAAATAAAGATACACGTCGCTTTTTTTGGTTTTTTGCAACCTTCTTCCTGGTCTCGCAGGTGGTGCATTTAATGATGGTAGCCAAATACAAGCCGCAATGGGGCACAGCATTTCATGAGTTTGTTTACTATTTCCCGCTGTTTCATTTCAACCAGTTCTTTGTAGGTATGGCCGGCGGTTACCTGTATTTTCAGTATAAAAAGCGGCTTATCAAGTACTCTTCGCTATGGCCTTTGCTGACCATCATATTGCTGGTAAGTGTAGTGCCTGCGGCGGTAAGCCTGCACAACGGTCTCCTTGCTCCGCTGTTCATGCTGCTGGTGGTGGCTGTTGCGCTCAATAATGCTGCATTTCTGCGTTGGCGCCCGTTGGTATTCCTGGGCGAGGTGAGCTATGGTATCTATATTTTCCAGGAGCCGGTACACAAGTATGTGGAAGACATGAACGCACGGTATTTGCACATTCCCCCGCAGGCGATCTTTTATTTTTACGTATTGGTGCTGGTTGGTGTAGCCGCTATTTGCTACTACCTGGTGGAACGCCCCATCAGAAATATGCTGAATAGGGCTTAGATTTACATAGCTCAATCCACTGACCATATGCAACCCCGTTTTTACGCAAGGCTCCTGCTGACAGTATGCTCCCTGCTGTTTTTGTTGAAGGCTGAGGCTCGTGCAGGTTATCTCGACGCATTCATAACCCGCGCCAAACAGCAGCACCGGTTTACAACTGTCGGCAATTTGTGGAGAGAAGACAAACAGGCGCAGCCCGTGATTACCAACGGCCGGGTGTTTGACTTGAACGATGCTGCATTGGAAACTTTGCTGGAGCAGAAGCCGGCGGCCATCGAATTGCAAGCGGGCAATTACACGATAGAGCTGGCCAGGTATGACATCATTACATCAGATTTTGCTGTCAACGAATTCGCCGGTGGGGTATCGGTGCCCTTTGCGTACCAGTCGGGCGTTTACTACAGGGGCGTCGTGAAGGGCGTACCGAATTCGCTGGCAGCCTTTTCGTTTTTTAAGGGTGATGTATATGGCATCTTCTCGATACCCAACAGCGGAAACATGGTGATCGCGCAGATGAAGACAGGCGCTGCGACAGGGAAATATGTGTTGTACAACGACCTTGACCAGCAATTGTCTCCTACGGCGGGTTGCGGTACAGATAAACTCCCGGCGTTGCCGGCAGCGGGTACAAAAAACAAGAGCGCGTTTCACTCGTGCAAGGATGTAGAGTTTTACATCAAGGCCGATTACGAGATGTATACCGATAACAGCAGCAGCACTACCGACGTGGTCAACTATATCACCGCTGCATTCAATATAGTTGCCACTCTATATCGAAACGAGGCAGTGTACATCAGCCTGAAGCATATTGAAGTGAACACTGCGCCGGATATTTATCAAACGCTTCCGCTGAACGCCTTTGATTTTTTGACGACGTTTGGCGATGAAACACAGAACAACCTGCACGGCGCCGACCTTGCGATGCTGGCGTCTACACGCGGTGGCAATATGGGTGGGGTAGCATGGCTCGGTACAGTCTGCACGCCTTACAACAGTTTTCAAAGCGCCGGACCTTATTCTTTCTGCAATCTCAAATTAAATGCGCAGCCACTGCCCGCCTATAGTTTCGATATACAACTGATGGCGCATGAACCGGGGCACAACCTAGGCGTAATGCATACCCACAACTGTGGCTGGCCCGGTGGCGCAATAGACGCCTGCGTGCCCGTGGAGCCAGCGGGAGGTTGTCCTGTACCCAGCCCGCAATATCCTCCCGGTGGTGGTACCATCATGAGTTATTGTCATACTGTTGCCGGCGTTGGTGTTGATTTGACAAAAGGCTTCGGACCTTTACCCGGTGACACCCTGCGCGATGGCGTAGCAGCTGCCGCCTGTGCCGATTACATAGTGAACACTCCGGTTATCGCTGCCAATGCTAATGTGATAGCAACAAGAGAATGCACGGACGGCGATGGTGTGACGCATTATCTGAACGATGGCAATAATGATGATGAACTTGACGATAGACTGCTGCTGAAGATCGATAAGAACAGCACGCTTATTGGCACAGTCGACGACCCGGGCTTTGAAGTGAAGATCGTAACATTCGCTAATCTTGGTTCCGGCAGCGGTACCAACCTGCAGCTCCCTGCCGGTATGCCTAACGTAAAAGCATTCCATGCAGCTATCAACCGTTACTGGCAGGTAACACCTGTAACACAGCCGCCGTCGATGGTGGAGGTGATCTTTCCTTTCACGCGCGATGATGTCACGGATGCAGACGGAAACGTAAATGGTAACGTTCCTCTGATAGCGGGAGACATGACCTTATAC
>JAJNBR010000192.1 GCA_021156265.1 Flavipsychrobacter sp. | reverse complement strand
GATAGAAGAGCTGCATGCTTACGGCATCACCCGCATCTATTCACCCGATGACGGCCGCGCTATGGGACTCCAGGGAATGATAGACGACCTGATAAAGCAAAGCGACTACCCGACGGGCAACCAGCTGAACGGCGAAGTGGGCCACCTGATCGAGAAAGACCCTAAATCAATAGCACGCCTGATATCGGCCGTGGAAAATTACCACGAGCTGCCCGAGACGCAGGCCATGCTGAAGAAAATAACGCAACAGGCTGCCGAGTCAAAAACACCGATATTGGGTATAACCGGTACTGGTGGTGCAGGTAAGAGCTCGCTCGTGGACGAGATCGTACGCCGTTTCCTGCTCGATTTCAAAGACAAGAACATCGGCCTCATCTCTGTTGACCCGTCGAAACGCAAAACCGGTGGTGCGCTGCTGGGCGACCGTATCCGCATGAACGCCATCCGAAACAACAGGGTGTACATGCGTTCTATGGCTACCCGCCAGAGCAACCTTGCCGTTTCTAAATACATACTGGATGCGGTAAACATCCTGAAAGCTGCGAACTACGACCTGATCATACTCGAAACATCCGGTATCGGCCAGAGCGATACGCAGATAACCGACTACTGCGACATGAGCATGTACGTGA
The DNA here is from genome assembly GCA_021156265.1 of Flavipsychrobacter sp. Lineage (GTDB taxonomy): Bacteria > Bacteroidota > Bacteroidia > Chitinophagales > Chitinophagaceae > Polluticoccus. Next base: position 5,320 of record JAJNBR010000192.1, on the reverse strand, counting down.
TGACACCTGAATACGGTGCTGCCACCCAGCTCGAGAAGATAGACATGCTGGACTTTGCCGACATCGTTGTCATCAACAAATTCGACAAACGTGGCGCGATGGATGCCCTGCGCGATGTGAAGAAACAATTCCAGCGCAACCACAAGCTGTTTGATAAGAGCCCCGATGATATGCCGGTTTTCGGCACCATCGCTTCGCAGTTCAACGATCCCGGCACCAATACGATGTACAAATCGCTGATGGATATCGTGGTGAAGAAGACAGGCGCAGGTCTGAACTCAAACTTCCATATCAGCAACGAGATGAGCGAGAAGATCTATATCATCCCGCCTGCCCGCACACGTTACCTGAGCGAAATATCGGAGAACAACCGCAAATACGATAAATGGGCGAAAGACCAGTCGGCCGTAGCGCAGAAGCTATTCGGTATCCAAAAGACCATCGAAACACTGCAGGGAACAAGCATCGACGACAAGGACCGTTTGGTCAAAACACTGCAGGAAGTGTACAGCAAAACAGAAATGGAGCTGGACCCGAAGAACAAACACCTGCTGGAAAACTGGGATAAAAAGAAACACCTCTTTACCGACGAGTACTATGTATACAAGGTGCGCGATAAAGAAGTGAAAATAAAAACCCACACCGAATCGCTATCGCATACACAGATCGCTAAAGTTGCGGTGCCTAAGTTCGAAGCATGGGGCGAGATACTGTTGTGGGCATTGTCGGAAAATTTCCCCGGGGAGTTCCCTTATGCTGCGGGTATATATCCTTTCAAACGGGAAGGTGAAGACCCTGCACGTATGTTTGCGGGTGAGGGCGGTCCTGAGCGTACCAACAAACGTTTCCACTATGTGTCTACAGGCTTGCCTGCCAAGCGCCTTAGCACTGCCTTTGACAGTGTGACATTGTATGGGCAGGATCCTGATCACCGTCCTGATATATATGGTAAAGTCGGTAACTCGGGTGTAAGCGTTTGCTGCCTGGATGATGCAAAAAAATTATACAGCGGCTTCCATCTTGCCGATCCGAAAACATCGGTATCGATGACCATCAACGGCCCCGCGCCTACCATCACTGCCTTCTTTATGAACGCCGCAATCGACCAGCAATGCGAGTTGTACATCAAAGCAAACGGGCTGGAAGATGAAGTGAACAAGAAGATCGATGCTATTTATAAAGACAAAGGTGTTGCCCGCCCCACCTACAACCCTTCAACGTTTGGCGGTGGCGCTGTAGGTTCATTGCCTGAAGGTAACGATGGGCTCGGCCTCATGCTGCTGGGCGTTACCGGCGACCAGGTACTGCCTGCCGATGTGTATGCCAAAATTAAAACAGATACGCTGAAGGCCGTGCGTGGCACCGTGCAGGCCGATATACTGAAAGAAGACCAGGCACAGAATACCTGCATATTCTCTACGGAATTCTCATTGCGCGTGATGGGTGATGTGCAGCAATACTTCATCGACAACGGCGTACGCAACTTTTATTCGGTATCAATAAGCGGCTATCACATTGCAGAAGCAGGTGCTAACCCGATATCGCAGCTGGCATTCACACTGTCGAACGGTTTCACGTTTGTTGAATACTACCTGAGCCGCGGCATGAACATCAATGATTTCGCGCCCAACCTCTCCTTCTTCTTCAGCAATGGCGTAGACCCCGAGTACAGCGTGATAGGACGCGTGGCCCGCCGCATATGGGCCAAGGCCATGAAACTGAAATATGGTGGTAACGAGCGTTCGCAAATGCTGAAGTACCACATCCAGACCTCGGGCCGTTCTCTGCATGCACAGGAGATCGACTTCAACGATATACGTACCACCCTGCAGGCACTGTACGCGATCTACGATAACTGTAACTCACTGCACACAAACGCTTACGATGAGGCCATCACTACGCCTACAGAAGAAAGCGTGCGCCGTGCGATGGCCATCCAGCTCATCATCAATAAAGAGCTGGGACTGGCAAAGAATGAAAACCCGTTGCAGGGCTCTTTCATTATCGAAGAACTGACCGACCTGGTGGAAGAAGCGGTGCTCTCCGAGTTCGACCGCATTACGGAACGCGGTGGGGTGCTGGGCGCTATGGAAACCATGTACCAGCGCAGCAAGATACAGGAAGAGAGCCTGTACTACGAAACATTGAAACACACGGGCGAATACCCGATCATTGGCGTTAATACCTTCCTGAGCAGTAAAGGTTCACCGACTGTTATACCGCAGGAAGTTATCCGCTCTACTACCGAAGAAAAAGAATTCCAGATACAGACCGTACAAAACCTGTGGAAGCGCAGTGGTGATGCCGGGCAGGAAAAGCTGCACACCCTCCAGCAGGCCGCCATCCACAACCAGAATGTCTTTGCAGAGCTGATGGAAACAGTCAAATATTGCTCGCTGGGCCAGATCACCAAAGCCTTGTTCGAAGTGGGTGGCCAGTACAGGCGGAATATGTAAGATCCTTAAACTCAATAATTATGAAGCCTGTCGAAAGACAGGCTTTTTTTATCGCTGGCACCGTTTTTTACGTAGCGTACATACAGATTAATGTATGCATACATTATTGCTTCAAGCTCAAAACGGTTTTGACGTGCACAGCCTTCTGTGGGGCGAGGAGAATTTTGCATTCCTCGGTGAAGTAGCGTTGCGGGCAATTGTCATGTTCATCGTGGTTTTGGTCAGCCTGAGGATTTTGGGCAAACGAGGCGTCAAACAATTATCGGTTTTCGAGCTGGTCATTATCCTTAGTCTCGGTTCTGCCGGAGGCGATGCCATTTTTTACCGAGACGTTGGCCTGGTGGTCTGTATCATGGTGTTTGTGATGATCGTTATTTTATACAGGCTGGTGATCTACATAGCCGACAAAAGCCATGGCTTCAACAAACTGGTAGAAGGAGTGCCTGTTTTGTTGTTGGAAGGTGGGCAATTTGACACCGAAAACTTCAAACACGAACTGATATCACTCGACGAATTCTTCTCAGAACTAAGGCGCAAAAACGTGTCCCAGCTGGGGCAGGTATATAAGGTATATGGCGAAACAACAGGCGAACTAAGTGTATTCTACTACCGCGATGAAGACGTAAAATATGGTCTGCCCATTTTCCCCGAATTACTGGAAAAGCCGTTAACCGCCATTGACCACCCGGGAATATACGCCTGTACTAACTGCGCGCACACGCAGGAGATCAAACCAGCAGGGGAATTTCAGTGCCCTGACTGCAAAGGAAATAAGTGGCTCCCTGCCAGCAACCAAAAACGTATTACATAACAGTGCGTTAGCAACGCCATTAAAAAATTTCAGGTACAGTTTTTATAAGCTTTCCTTAACAGATGAGAAAAGCTTTACGGATCAGTGCCATTGTAGTAACCAGCTTACTGCTGCTGGTCATGCTCATAATGCTATGGCTGACAACCAATTCCGGCAAGGACTTCCTGCGCATACGCATCATCACTTTCCTTGAGAAAAAACTCAAGACCGAAGTACAGATAGGCCGGCTGGATTATAAACTACCCGAACGCGTAGAGCTGTTCGATGTGTATTTCGGCGACCATCGCAAAGATACTTTGCTGGCTGCCAGGCATATGCGTGTGAACATCGACATGATAAAGCTGCTGGGCAACCAGGTTGAAGTAGAAGAGATCCAGATAGACAAGGCAGTTTCCCATTTATACCGCCTCGCCCCCGATACCACATTTAATTTCGATTATGTGGTCAAGGCTTTTGCCAAACCGCCCAATCCGCAGGCGCAGGATGCCCCGACCGATTCTTCCGGACGGCTGCAACTGGATATCAGGAGATTGATGCTCAACGAAGTATATGTGCGCTACGATGATTACACGGGTGGCGACCGTTTTGCCATCGGCATTGATACCCTGCACACTACGGTAAGCAAAGTAGATCCTTATTCGCAGGACTACCGGATCAATACCCTATACATAAATGGTATGAAGTCCAGCTTTACCATGGATACTTCCTACCTGGTAAAAAAAGAAAAGGACTCAATTGCACCGTTACCCAATATATCGGCGCGGGAGCTGAACCTGAAAAACGTAGTGTTTGGATTTAAAAACAACAATGACCAGATCGCATTCGATCTCAACATTGGACTATTGTTCACCCACCCCGAAGTCATTGACCTGAACAGGCAGAGAATTGTGGTGAATGATTTCCGGCTCGACTCTTCGGATATAGTATTGCAGATGGGACGAAAAGCTGCAGCTAAAGCGGAGAAGATAGTTGACGCCGATGTGGCGCCTGCAAAAAAATGGCATGTCGCAGCGCAAAAGATAAAGCTAAATGGAATAGATTATAAAATGGATAATGCGGCTATGCCACCACGTGGGTTTGGCGTAGACTACGCGCATTTGAACCTGCAAAACATAGTGGTGGATGCCGAGGGTCTTTATTACACTACCGACACCATCAGCGCAAACATCCGTCACCTGGCAGCGGCTGAAAAAAGCGGTTTTGAGATACTGGATCTGAGGACTGTATTTATGTACCACCCTGAAGGTGCGTATATGCGCAACCTGTACCTGCAAACATCGCGCAGCATTTTGCGCGACTATGCAGCTATATCCTACCCTTCTTTAAAAGCACTGAACGAGCGTCCGCAGCTATTGAAAATGCAGGCCAACTTTACCAACAGCACGCTGGGTGTAAAAGACGTACTGCTTTTTGCACCGCAGCTGAGGAAATTGCCTTTCTTCCAGAAATACCAGAACGAGATCGTGAAACTCACCCTGGTGGGCGAAGGCCACCTGAATGCTTTAGACATAGACCGCTTCCAGCTACAGGGTTTTAGCAACAGTTATGTAGACGTAAGCGGTACGCTGACAGGAGCTCCCGATCCAAAAGCGACCAGGTATAATTTCAATATCCGGCGGCTCCAGTCAAACGAGGGCGTAGCAGCTGCATGGCTGCCAAAAGCCACATTGAAAACAATAGACCTTCCTTCTTCGTTCAGCGTTAACGGTAAAGTCAGCGGCACAGTGTCCAGCGTAAATATGGACCTGGTCGCGAACACTACCGATGGTAATGTCACGATAAAAGGTCCGCTTTCTTTTGGCACCAGGAAAGGCCGGGAAAAGTATGATCTGTATGTAAAAGCCAACAGGCTGAACATCGGCAAGATCATCATGCAGCCGAAAACCATCGGTACAGTAACCGGAACTTTCTATGCCAAAGGAACCAGCTTTGATATCAATTACATGAATGCAGTAGTTCGCGGTGATGTTGCTTCCGCCACGGTACTGGGTTATACCTACCGTAACGTCCGCGTCAATGCAACCATAGACCGCAAAACCGCTGATCTCGATAT
>JAJNBR010000191.1 GCA_021156265.1 Flavipsychrobacter sp. | reverse complement strand
GCTTCATCCATAGCACGCACGGCACGTATCACCGAATAGAATTCCAGGTCTTCGTGCACGTTCTTTTTCTTCCGGAGACCCGCTGTGTCTATCAGCATGAATTCTTTACCGAATTGCTTATAGTGCGTATGTATCGTATCGCGGGTGGTACCTGCTATGTCAGAAACTATTGTTCTTTCTTCACCTATCAGCGCGTTCAGCAGGGTAGACTTGCCCGCGTTGGGTTGACCGATAATGATAAATTTGGGTATTGCTTCACCTTCGCCTTCAGCTCCTTCCAGGTCTTCGGGTATGTGTGCAGTTACTTCGTCCAGCAATTCGCCGCTGCCGCTACCTGAGATAGACGACATAAAGAAGGTTTTTTCAAATCCGAGTGAATAGAACTCGGTAGCGTCCAGCGCACGTTCTGAATTGTCCACCTTATTTACAACCAGCAAAACGGGCTTGGGAGAACGGCGAAGGATACTTGCCATTTCCTCATCCTGGTCGGTAATGCCGGTAACTGTATCGCAAACGAAAAGCAGCAAATCAGCTTCATCTATGGCAATCTGTACCTGTTTCCTGATCTCGCGCTCAAAAACATCTTCCGACCTTGCTACAAAACCACCGGTATCGATCACATTGAAATTTTTGCCATTCCAGTCGGCCACGCCGTATTGCCTGTCACGTGTCACGCCGCTCACGTCATCGACGATCGCCTTGCGCTGTTCCAGCAAGCGGTTAAATAATGTGGACTTCCCGACATTGGGACGTCCAACTATGGCTACGGTAAATCCCGGCATAATTTAAAATTAGTGCGCAAAGGTACTATTATATCGGGAGCTTGCCGAAAGCATGGGGAAATTATATTAACCCGGCGTAAATATTTAACTTCGCCTTTCACTTTCTAAACAAGATTTAATGAACAAATTTGTTTACTTATTTCTCCTGGCGATCCTGCCGTCTTTTGTAACTATGGCCGCACCGGGCGACACTACCTGGATACAAGGCCAAACAGACGCATGGTTAGGTACTTCGCCTACCAATACCGATTCGACCCTGCAATTCCCTGACGGGACCAAATCATACAGGAAGATATATATGATATTCACTTTGGGTAAATACGCTTGTCCCGGCTCTCCGCAATGGTGCAGTGACTGGGATTATACGGTTCAGAATTTCCTGATGACTCCTAATGGCGATACCCTAGAACTGGGTAGGCTGATAACGCCCTACGCAAATTCTACACGCATGGGGCAGGAAGGATCAAACTGGAAAGGGTATTATGTATACGATGTTACCGATATGTACACTGTTTTGAAGAATACGGGTACCGTGCGTATCCACTTTTCCGGCTGGTCGGGTGGTTTTACCGGCACTATCCGGTTTGCGTTTATTGAGGGTGTACCCGCGCGTAATGTAATAGGTGTTGAGCGTTTGTGGAAAGGCAGCTTTACTTACGGTGACGGTGCCAACCCGATCGACAATAAGTTGACTGCAATAAACAAAACGGCTCCTTCGGGTGCTATAAGTACGGAAATGAAGTTGAACATCACTGGTCACGGCGGCGATGCAACCGAAAACTGCGCAGAATTTTGTAAGAAATACTACCAGGTAAAGGTGAATGGCAGCATGACCGAGCAAAAAGATATCTGGAGAGATAATTGCGGCTTCAACAATTACTATCCCCAAAACGGTACATGGGTGTTCAACCGTGCCAACTGGTGCCCGGGCGACCTGGTGCATACCAACGTGCACAATCTTAATGTAGCTGGCGGTAATACCTACGATGTAGACTTGGATTTTGAAGCATATACGGGCAGCGGCAACCTGGGAAGCTATTCGATAGAAGGCGCCGTGTACTATTACGGCGGTTTCAACAAACAGCTGGACGCCTCCCTTGACGACATCATTGCCCCTACAAACCAGGAAATGCATTTCCGCGAGAACCCGCGTACGGCCAACCCCGTTGTCAAAGTGACAAATACCGGTGCTACGGCGATCAGTTCTATTGAATTTACCTATGGCGTAAACGGCAGCGCATCCACATATACATGGCAGGGAGCTATTGCGCCGCTGGCGCAGGCGGAGATCACGCTGCCCGAGATTTGGGAGCTGAGAGTAGCTGCAGGCAACGCTAATACATTCACCTGCCAGGTAACCAAAGTGAATGGCCAGAACGACGGTGACATTACAAATGATAAACTATCAACCACATTCGCGGCTGCACCGCAGTGGCCTACCTCAGTTTTCATTACCCTGAAGACAAATGGCAGCGTGGGAACCAACGGCAGCGAAACAAGCTGGAAGATATATCACAACGGCGGTCTTGTGAAAGAGCGTGCAGGCAACAGCGCGTCCTCTACTTACGTGGACACCGTGAAGCTTGGTCCCGGCGCTTATATGCTTGAAGTAATAGATGAAGGCTGCGATGGCGTGAATTGGTGGTTATACCAGAGTTACCCGCAAAATCCGGGTCCGGGTTCCATTAATGTTAAAAGGTCTGACAATGGTGCAACGCTTAACCTGGCAGGATACTATGCCGGTGATTTTGGTTGTGGTTTTAAGCAATACTTCAACGTGAACTGGCCAACTGCAGTTACGGAAGTTGAAGCGGCGGCCATGATGGCCATCAGCGTTCATCCAAACCCGGCTGCAAATAATGCCACCTTGTCTTTTGAGGGCCTGGCAGATGTAAACGGCAATGTAGTGATCGTGGATGCGGTAGGCAGAACAGTTGCGACACAAAAGGCAAATGCTGCGATGGTAGACATCAATACAGCAGAACTGGCTAACGGTGTTTATTCAGTGATATACACTGAAAACAGGTCAGGACTTAAGCTTCAGACCCGCATGGTAGTTGCAAAATAATTACAGAGCATTTTTCGTAATAAGGGCTGCGTCTGCGCAGCCCTTATTATTTGAACCATTGTTTGTACTAATTTTACCCCGATGAGCGAAAGAATTCAAAAATTACAGGATTTCCTCAAGTCCTCACCCGACGATTGCTTTTTGAACCATGCATTAGCGCTGGAATATGTAAAGCTGGGCGATGAGGCTGCCGCTAAGCAATTGTTTGAGAAAAATCTTTCTTTCGATCCGAAATACGTGGCCACTTATTACCACCTCGCCAAATTGCTGGAGCGTGTTGGCGACCAACCGTACGCTATAACTATCTATGAGCAGGGAATGCAGGTTTCTAAGGCTGCGGGCGATATGCATGCCTACAGTGAATTACAAAGCGCTTACGAAGACCTGGTATATTGATATATGGATCTGCTAAACGCTTTCCGGAACAACTGGACGAAGAAAAAATTCGTAACCAATGGCAAGGCCGTATTACTGGCCGTTAGCGGTGGCGTCGATTCTATGGTGATGTGTAGCTTGTTTTTAAAAGCAGGCATACCCTTTGCAATCGGTCATTGCAATTTCAGGCTGCGGGGGGCAGAAGCCGATAAAGATGAACAGCTGGTAAGCGACTGGGCGCAACAGAATGGTATTCCTTTTCACAGTATTGGTTTCGAGACACAACAACGTTCAGCAGAATGGAAGAAAGGCATCCAGGAAACTGCACGCATACTTCGCTACGAATGGCTGGATAGTATCAGGCAGGAAAAGGATTACTCAGCGATTGCTACAGCCCACCATGCCAACGACAACGCGGAGACCTTGTTGATGAATCTTGGGAAAGGCACGGGTATGGCAGGCCTGCACGCTATTCCTGAACAAAACGGCACTATCAGCCGCCCGCTGTTGTTTGCCACGCGACAGGATATTGCAGCCTACGCAGCCCAAAACAACATTCCTTACCGCGAAGATGCTTCCAATGCCAAAGATGATTACCTGCGCAATGCGGTACGCCATAAGCTCATTCCCGTACTCGAGGAGCTTTTCCCGAACGCGGTGGAAAGAGTGAGCGAAAGCATCGCACGTTTCTCGCAGGCTGAAATATTATACCAACGCGCCATCGAACAGGAAAGACAAAAACTGGTGGAAAAACGTGGCCGCGACTATTACATACCCATTTTAAAGCTTATCAACCGCAAACCGCTGGAGACGATTGGCTACGAATTGTTCAAACCGTTTGGGTATACTTCGCAGCAGGTACCCCAGTTGCTGGAACTTTGCCACTCGGAGTCGGGGCATTTTATCGATTCAAGTACTCACCGCGTTATCAAAAACCGTGACTTCCTGATCATAACGGTCAAAGAACCCGCTGCTGCCGACCATATTTTGGTGGAAGGGGTTCCCTGTACTATCGAAACAGATTCGGGCGCGTTCCATTTTTCTGCTATCAAAAAGCCACTGTCCGTACCTGCCGATAACAACATTGCGTACATAGATGCACGCAAGCTAGCACTTCCGGCCACCCTCCGCCGATGGAAGCAGGGGGATTATTTCTACCCGTTTGGTATGGGCATGAAGAAGAAAAAACTCAGCAAGTTTTTCATCGACCAGAAAGTACCCCTGCACCGGAAAGAAAAAATATGGGTACTGGAATGCGACAAGCGTATTGCCTGGGTGTCCGGCATGCGCCTCGACGAACGCTTTAAAGTAAAGGACGATACCATGCAGGTGGTTAAGGTCGAATTCAAGCCTCTTTAGAAATTAAATGAAGGATGCGTCACCTGCTCAAAGAATATCCTGCCGTGGGTAGGATCAAACAGCAGCGTGAACAGGAAACCATACACCGCGCCCCAAAAGTGCGCATCGTGGTTGATGGCGCCAACTCCTTTACGAGACATATAAGCTGAATATATAAGATAGCCAACCGCTGCAATAATAGCCGGCACGGGGATGAACCATATATAGATGATCTCCCATGGCGCAAAGTATACGAAGGAGAACAGCACGGCTGCAACGCCGCCCGAAGCTCCGAGCGAACGGTAATAGCTGTCGTGTTTATGTTTGATGAAAGAGGGTAGGGAAGCGGCGATCACACCACCCAGGTATAATACAATAAAAAGGAAATGCTTGTCGAGGCTCTCGAAGTAGCTTTCCACGTACCCGCCAAACAGGTACAGGGCAAGCATGTTGAATATCAGGTGCATCCAGTCGGCATGAATAAAACCGGAAGACAGTAGCCGGTAATATTCCGCAGGCGTATCCATCTTTTTGGGCCATAATATGAATTTGCTATAGAGCTGGTCGTTAGAGAACGCCAGGTAAGATGTAATAGCAGTAATGATAACAATGATCAGTGTATAACTCATGAACCGGGTGCTAAAAGCTAAAATACATGTTATGAATGATGATAGGGCGAATTATTTAAAATGCTGAACGAGCGATAAACTTGCTCGGCCAGTATAAGCCGCACTAACTGATGCGGAAACACAAGTGCTGACAAAGACCATACCTGATTGGCGCGCTTCTTCACATTTTCGCTTACACCATAGGCGCCGCCTATCAGTATTATAAGTGTTTTGGTGCCCTGGTTCATTAGCTGCTGAAACTGCTGCGCCCACTGAACCGAATTGAGCTGCTTGCCGCGTTCATCAAGTACTATGAGATAGTGTTGCGTCTGCAGCCGTTTTAATATCAGTTCTTCCTCCACCAGCTTTGCGCGCTCCACATCGGTAGTGGCGAGCTTTTTGGGTGGCTGCAGAATGTGTAGCTCTATGCTGTTGTACGGTTTCGTTTTCTGAAAATAATACCGGACACCTTCTTCTATAAAAGATTCATTCTCTTTGCCGACCGACCATATCTCTATGTGCATTCCTATTGCTCCGTTAGTGCGCCGAAAGTACTTCGTTTTACATGATCGAAGTATGATTTAAATAAGTTTTTGAGAGCAGGATTTGGAAAATTAAGGCTATTGCCTATCTTTGCAGTCCATTAGAAAAATGGATGGCCTCGTAGCTCAACTGAATAGAGCATTTGACTACGGATCAAAAGGTTTCAGGTTTGAATCCTGACGAGGTCACTGGAAGAGTCCTACAGCAATGTAGGACTTTTTTTATGCCCTGATATTCAATCTTTTGAG
>JAJNBR010000190.1 GCA_021156265.1 Flavipsychrobacter sp. | reverse complement strand
TTCTTCGGTGAGCGGCGCACCACAGTCGCCATCCACGCAGCATCCACCTTTGCAGGCATTCAGGTCGCACACAAACTGTGCTTCCACTACATCATCACTTAGCAGTACATTATCTATTGCTATCATCTCCGGGGGCTTTCCAACTACATGTTGAGGTAGTTCATTAAAGATTTGTAACGGTCCATTATATCGTCGTTGTGCGCATGTTCGCCATACACTTCGCGTACGGTGTATTTATAACGCTCAAAAGATGCGGCCACGGCATCCAGGTTGGACTGGTTGGTTTTTATGGTTATCTCCAGCTTATGCGCAGCGCGGTTGGTGTGCAACTGCGTGCTGATGATGAACACATCTTCATTCTCGCAAATGCGGGCTATTTCGGTAAGACTATAATTGCGCGGATCAATTTCAAGAACGATGATACCACCGGGGGTATCCAGTCCTGCGTTCTCAGTAATATATTTCAGCAGCTCGTCGCGGGTGATGGCGCCGAGGTATTTATTCTCATTATCGACAACGGGAACAATGCTGAGGTTTTGCTGGTGGGCAAGTCGCAACGCTTCGTAGGGGTGACCGCTGGCAAATACTGCCGGGCGGAAATTTCGAAAATCGGCTTTGCCAAGCAGGGCTTCCGGGTTTTCCAGGTCCAGCACATCATTCTCCTGGACGAGGGTCACATACTGTTCTTCCACCACCAGCGGCAGCTGGTTGAGGTTGTTCTCCTCCATCAGGAGCAGGGCGCGGTTGCCCGTATCCGTCGGGAGCAGGGTAGGTACTATAGGAGATATTAATTGTTCTATGACCATTTGTCTTTCACGTTTTCAGCCGCTCTATACATATAGACAATACAAAACTTGAACCAGTTTAATCCCGGAACACATTTCAACAGAAAAATGACAAAATTTGGAGAAATTTTATCCTTTGTGCTTGTCGAGGAATTGATCCAGGATCTTGTTGAACTCGTCGGGCACTTCCATCATCGGGGCGTGTCCGCACTTGTCGATCCAGTGCAATTCTGAATTCGGGATCAGCGATTTGAATTCCTCAGCTACCATAGGCGGGGTAATGGTGTCATTTTTTCCCCATATAAGGCAGGTAGGAACCGTGACCTGCTGCAGTTCATCACCAAGGTTATGTCGAATGGCTGACTTAGCCAAAGCTATGACTTTTATCGCTTTCAGCCTATTATTCACAATGGAATAGACCTCATCAACCAGCTCTTTGGTTGCCACTTTGGGATCGTAAAAAGTAAGTTCGGTCTTCCTCCTGATGAACTCGTAGTCGCCGCGTTTAGGATATGTTTCGCCCATACCATTCTCGAAAAGACCCGAGCTGCCGGTGAGCGTTATCGTTTGTACTTTGTGCTGTTCCCTGAGAGTATACACTAAGCCCACATGACCGCCGAGCGAATTGCCCAACAGGTGTACCTTGTTCAGGCCTTTCGCCTCTATGAATTTCTGTACATGCTTTGCAAGGCCATTGACAGAAGTATCCAGCACTGACAGATCGAATAGCGGCAGCATGGGTATAAGCACCCTGTGCGTTTGCTTAAAATGATCTATAAGCGGTGCGAAATTGCTCAGTGCGCCAAACAAGCCATGCAACAGGACGAGTGGCTCTCCCTCACCCTCCTCTACAAACTTAAATTTGCCTAAGTGTTTGATCTCGTATTGCATCAGGCATTAATATCAATGTGCCAAAAATAGTATTGTTTCAGAGAAAATCATAGAATTATTGACACATAACAATTTGTTTTTAGAGCGACTATGTTGCTCAAGCCGGTATTTTCACATTTTTACATGGGTGTATTGGTTTAAATTTGCACTGCATTACAAAGCATTATGCTGCAGCAATATTGCCCCTCTCTTACTGACTACCGCCGGTTACAAACCCGCGAAGTGAAAATTGGCGACCTGTTACTTGGCAATGGCAATCCCATCCGCATACAGACCATGACCACTACCGACACGATGGACACAGAAGCCACCGTGGCCCAGTGCGTGCGGTGTATAGAAGCGGGTGCCGAGCTGGTGCGGATAACAGCCCCCAGTAAGAAAGAAGCAGAAAACCTGCTCCACATCAAAAACCAGTTGCGCGGCATGGGCTATAACACCCCGCTGGTAGCTGATATCCATTTTACTCCCAACGCTGCCGAGATAGCCGCCCGCATTATTGAAAAAGTACGTGTGAATCCAGGCAACTACGTAGATAAAAAGAAATTTGACCTGATAGACTACACCGACCCGGAATACAATGCCGAGATCGATCGTATCAGGGAAAGGTTCACCCCGCTGGTGCGTATCTGTAAAGAATACGGCACAGCGATGCGTATAGGCACCAACCACGGTTCGCTCAGCGACCGAATAATGAGCCGCTACGGCGATACTCCGATCGGCATGGTGGAAAGCGCTATGGAGTTTCTGCGCATTGCGCGTGGCGAAAGCTACCACCAGGTGATCCTGAGCATGAAGTCGAGCAACCCGCTGGTGATGGTGCAGGCTTACAGGCTGCTCATCCAAAAAATGGATGAAGAGTTTGGCGAATGCTACCCGCTGCACCTGGGCGTAACCGAGGCTGGGGATGGTGAGGACGGACGCATCAAGAGCGCGATAGGCATTGGCACATTGCTGGAAGACGGCATTGGTGATACCATCAGGGTGTCGCTGACGGAAGATCCGGAGTTTGAGATACCGGTGTGTCGCGATATCGTAAACCGTTATGCCGACAGAGAGCAACATCAACCAGTGCCTGAATTATCGGCACAGGAGAAAATACAACTGCCTTACAGTCCGTTCAGCTATAAACGCAGAGAAACAATAGCTGTTGACAAAACCGGCGGACACAATGTGCCTGTTGTAGTGGCCGATTATATGGAGGAAGAGAGCATTACTCCAACCTCGCTCGAAGCCATTGGCTACAGGTACGATGCAGCGACCGATAAATGGAATATAGGCGACGCTGCGGCTGACTATATCTACATCGGCAACCGCCTGCTGGATTTTGCGCTGCCCGGCACGCTGCAAGTACTTTGCGACCATACTGCATGGCAAGCAGCAGAAGACAAAACAAAATACCATCCGGTATTCCAGCTGGAAGAATATCTGAGCACAGCGAATATCGATGGATTGCATTTTGTTATTGCAGACGCACACCATCACTGGCAGCAGGTAGAAACATTGGCAGCAAAAGCAAAACAGAACCGCAACCTGGTACTATGTGTCGAGAGCACCAATACGCACACTATGCCTTCTATCCGCAGGTTTATGATAGAGCTCATGCAACGCGGTGTGCAATGCCCTGTTGTATTCTGCATAGAGAACCGAGACAAAACACTCGATGAACAACTGATCGATTTTGCTACCAACTCAGGCGGATTGTTGCTGGATGGATTTGGGGATGGTGTTTGGCTATGGAACCATGCGAAGCATGTGAGTAATGAGAAAGTTACCGGCCGTACCTATCTTGAAGTAAAAGGCAATCATCAATTCCTCAACAATACTGCTTTCTCTATACTGCAGGCCACGCGTACGCGTATCAGCAAAACGGAATACATCAGCTGTCCCAGCTGCGGACGTACGCTATTTGACCTGCAGGAGACAACCTCTAAGATCCGCAATGCAACTAACCACCTGAAAGGCGTAAAGATCGCCATCATGGGTTGCATCGTGAATGGCCCGGGTGAAATGGCTGATGCAGACTTTGGTTATGTAGGTAGTGGCCCCGGCAAGATAACCCTGTATAAAGGCAAAGAAGTAGTAAAGCGCAATGTACCCAGCGAAATAGCGGTGAATGAACTGATAGAACTGTTGAA
Source organism: Flavipsychrobacter sp. (assembly GCA_021156265.1). Classification (GTDB taxonomy): domain Bacteria; phylum Bacteroidota; class Bacteroidia; order Chitinophagales; family Chitinophagaceae; genus Polluticoccus. The sequence continues at coordinate 2,177 of JAJNBR010000190.1, read as the reverse complement.
GGAAAATGACGCCTGGGTAGAACCGCCAGTTGTTATGGCTTAACCATCGCCTGTTCTTCATTAGCCTGTTGTTCCAGCTGACGGCTCTTCTGGTCAAGTATCACCAGCAGGGCGATCCCTAAATAGAAGATAGTACCCACCTTATGGCTTTCAAGCAGCTCTGAGAAGAAGTTGTTGATGAAACCAGCTGCGAACATCATGATAAGGCCTAGCGTTACATACCTGTAGAACCGGTCTTTGAACCGGTGATACGTTCGTTGCCCTACGGCAAATACCACCATCACAAAAATAGCGTAGAGTATCATACCCGGATATCCCTGTTCCACCAGCATGTAGAGATAGTAATTGTGCGTAGTAGACTTTTCTTCGTTTCGGCTCACGTAAGTTCTGAAGGAAGAAACCGCGTAAGGCTTATAATAATAATAGAACGAGTTGGGACCATAACCGGTAATAGGCTCATCCTTACTCATTCTCACCGAGGCTATCCAGCGATACACGCGCTCCATCGACGACATATCGCGGCCTTGTATCGTGGCGACAATGTGGTCTTCGAATTTGTTGTGCATAAACGTCTTCTGGTAGTTAGGACGGAAGTTGAGGAAGTGGTTGTTGTTTACCACGAACACCATAAGTATGGCCAGAACACCATAGAATAACGGCATAACGATATTTACCAACTTTAACCGCACCATGATACTGATACCTATCGCGAATATTACTGCCACCATGGCCGCGCGTGCAAAGGTGAGGTAGAGTACGGGCAGGAAGAAGATGATCAGGAACAACACCGTGAGGCGCATCAGCCAGGTAGTACCTTTTGTAAGCGGGAATGCTACCCACAACAGGCAAAATACCATTGATAGTATAGTAGAATAGTCGACGTGGTTGGTATAGATCTCGGAGATGGCCTTTTCGATCTTGCGGAATGAGAAGCCGAGCATGGCGTGCCTGATGAGGATGATGACCATCGTGATCAGCAGGGGTACCAGTAGAACAAGAAAAGCCCGCTTGAAATCTTTCTTCTCTTTGAAGATGAATACCGGCAACACGAAAAACGAAACGAGAAACCAGGTTTTGGCTGCCAGGTATTTCACCGACAGCATGGTTTCTTTTGAGTAGATCACACACACGATCATCCACAGGAACTGCAGCAACATGATCAGGACGATAGGATTCTTCCACCACCACGTAGGCAATATATTGGGTTGCTTGGCCCACAGCAGCATAAACACCAGCAGCAGCAGCCACATGATGGGCTCATCGGGCACGGAAGTGGAAAGCGTATCTCCGAGGAAATTAAGTTCGATAGAAGGTGGTATGCTGAATAAAAGGAACCAGAATGCCAGCTTCCAGTTGAGCCCTGTCATGAGTATGAACAGGAATGCAAACGGAGTAACCAGTAGCAGCGGCTCGCTCAAAAAGCTGGCAAGGGCCACCAGCAACAGCAGCACGCCGATGCCAATACCCTTTTCCCATTTATTCAATTCAATACCTTGCTGCATTAGCGCTGCACAGAAATTAGTATCCTGTAATAGGTCATCAGCAATATATACAACGTCGCAAAGAAGAAACCAAGCAATGCGCAGCCAAGAACCGTCAGCACCAGGCCAAGACCTTCCGGATCGTTAGGCGCTGTGGCCATGTTCGTTACCTGTATGAATTTCAGCTCGTCACCTTTAGTACCTGTTGAGAACTCATTTAGCAGGCTTACATACTTGGCGCGGTCTATTACCAGCTGGTCTTTGATAGAAGCAATGTTCTGTACCTGCTCAACACCATAGCCACTCGATACATTGCCAAGACTACTACCGACACTTGCACGTGTCGGGCTAACAATGTCATAGATGCGATATTGATCCCTTAAAGAACCCAGCGTATCTGTCATCGCTGCAATTGAGCTATCCATTTCATTGATCTTATCCTGGATAGAATTGTAAGCGTAACCTTTGATGGTATTGTAGTACTGGCGATAAGTTTCCTCTGTAACACGGATATGCTCATTCAGCACATCAGCAGCACGCTTCGGATCAGTGTCTGTGTAAGTCAGCATCAGGTGCCTGTACTCGGAACGTTTGATCTTGAAACGTTTTTCATACATACCTTTCAGCTTGCCCCGATCACCTGCATCATTCATATCGATGTTGTAGGCAGCCGGTAAATTCAGGTTTTGGATCACC